>NZ_JAAGPL010000001.1:0-233 GCF_017104785.1 Burkholderia sp. Ac-20353
AACCTTAATCACGAGGAGTAGTGCATAGTGTAGTGATTCACAACACGTGATGTACATGATAGAGACAGATAACACTAGAAGCAGCGAAGAACGAGATAGAAGTCACAAAGATCATATAGTAAGAGAGATAGACAGATGATAATGGTGAATGGAATGAAAGCAGAGGGTAACAGTGAGATATCTGTACTTCAAATCCAACAACGCGATTGATTATTTTTTTTTTTTTTTTTTTT
>NZ_JAAGPL010000002.1:0-183880 GCF_017104785.1 Burkholderia sp. Ac-20353
TCCTGTTCGTCGATCGCGTCCTGCCGCGAGCTTTCGGTGTTCGTCATCGAAAAAGTCATCAAAATTTGCGCCGCCCGCGCGTGCTGCCGTCTTCCAGCGCCATCTGCTGCCGCAGGCCGTCGCGGCACGCGCGCAACGCATAGCGTAGCTCCTTTTCGACGAGGCTCTCCGAAATGCCGAAGCGCTCGGCGATTTCGCGATTGAGCAGCCCGTCGATCCGCGCGGCGACCAGAATCCCCCGCTGCCGGGACGGCAACGTGTCGAGCACCTGCTGCAGCGTGTCGACGTCGCGGCGCGCGGAGACGATCCGGTCGGGATCGGCCAGTTCGTCCCGCACCTCGAACAGCTCGTCGACCTCGCCTGCGCTCAGGTGCCGCTGCTCGCGCCGATGCTGGTCGATCGCGACGTTCGCGGCCATCCGCAGCAGATACGCGTCGGCATTGGCGACCTGCGCCGGATCGTTCATCGTGTCGAGCCGCAGCCACGTCTCCTGCATCGCGTCAGCCGCGCCATCGCGCGAGCCGACAATGAACTCGAGCCGGCGGCGCAGGTGCGCATACTTGGCGACGAACAGCGAGCGCAAGCGGGTTCGCGCGTCTTCGGCCATCGCTTAGCCTCCGTCCTGCGACGCGCAGCCCGGCACGACGCCACCCTGCGCCGGACGCAGCAGGATCGTCACCGGTTGCGGCATGCCCGGCGGCGGCGCGTCGAGTGCGAGCGACCGGATCGCACGCCCGATTGCGGCATCGCGCGACGCATCGCCGGTCGAACCCGCCGTGCGAAACGCGCTCACGTTGCCCGCCGGGCCGATATGCAGTTGCACCGCCAACCGGTACGCGCCGGGACGCGTCAGCGGCGAGCGGCACAGCGCACCGATCAGCGCCGCCTGCATCGACGCGACGTACGGGCCGTAATCCGCGCCGCCGCGATGGATCCCGTCGATCGCCGACTCGGCGATCTCGAACGACAGCGGCGAATCGGCAGCGATCGCCCCGGACGGCGCGGACGGCACAGCCGGCGACGGCACGATCGCGGCCGCGCTCGACGACGGGAAGCGGGCTTCCAGCCCCGTGTTGCCGAGCAGACGCTGCAACGCGTCGCGCGGCGTGTAGAGGCCGTGCACCGCGGTACTCGTGCGCTGATCCAGCAGGCTGCTTTGCGCCATCACGGACAAGTTGCTTCTCTGGCTGAAGAGTTTGAGCGCCGCGGCAAGTGGCAGCACAGGAATATCGAATTCGACCGGGCCGCCGCCGTCACCGCTCGCGGGAGCCGCGATCGACGTCAACGACGCCTGGGCCCGCACCGCTTCGGGCACTGCGACGGATGCAAGGGCCGCCGCCAAGACCACAATTGAAGCCCAGGTCCGGCTCATCGGATCGACAGGGAAATGAGATCAGCCCGTCGCGCGGCACCGGCGCCACGCGTGGAACGGATCACGCGATCGTAAAAGCGCCCGATGACATCGATATGACCTGACGCGAACTTGACGTCCTCCGCTGCCTAAAGGGAGCGGATTCCCACGACTGGCGATGCACGTCCGCATCGGAGAATGTTCAGCGCAGCATTGGTATCACGATCATGCACGACACCACAGTTACTGCAGGTCCACTCTCTTACTCGCAGTCCTGCGATACCTTTCGGCCGCGTCGTGCTGTCTTTCGACCCGCACGACGAACAGGACTGGGTCGAACCGCTTTCGTCCACTTCCACGAACGTGGCTCCGTGCGCCATCGCCTTGTAACGGAGCTTGTCCCGGAAGGACGACCAGGCTGCGTCGTAGACGCTCTTCGCCAGCCTGGTTCTGGCGAGTTTCGCGGCCGACACGTTGCCGACCGCAATGTAATCGAAGCGCCGCACCAGCTCGAGCGCGCGCTTGTGCTGAAAGTCGGCGCGGGCATTCGCCACCTTGGCGTGCAGCTTCGCGATATGCCGCTTGTGCTTGTGTGCCCGCTGCGCCTTCGCCAGCTTGTCGGCCGCGCGCCGACCGAACTGATCGTTCGGCAGCTTCTCGCCGGTCGAAAGTGTGGCGAAGTCTTTCAGGCCGAGATCGATGCCGACGCCGGAACGGATCGGGCGCGCCTGAACATCGGGCAGCTCGATCACGATGTTGAGGAACCAGTTGCCCCGCGCATCCTGCGCAAAACTGGTTCCGTCCTTGATCTTGCCGTCGGGAAGCGGGCGACTGCAGAACACGCGGAAGGTCTGGCCGGCGAAGCGGAACGCGTCGCCCTCGCGTTTCAGGTCGCGGCCCTTCAGCGGCACCCAGCCGAGCGATTTCCTGCCGCGATAGCGCAGGTAAGGGCGACGGTGCTGGCTGCGCGACTTCGCGTATTGCTCGCATGTCGCGTTGACCGTGCCGGAGTGAATGCCGAGTTCCTTGCTGCTGCCGGTCGTCAGCACGTTCAGGTCGAAACCCGTCGGCCACTTCTTGCGCCACTTGAGCGCGTGCTTCTGCGTGTCATTGCAGAAGTTCCAGACGTAGTTCACCGCTCGGCTCTGCATGTTCAGCAAGCCGTTGAGCGACTTCACCCGGTAGCGGTAGACAAGAATCATGCCGGTCATTCTAACGAAGGAATGCCGTCTGTCGACGGCGCTCCTTTCCTCCCCGCCATCAATGGCGAGGTCTCTCGGAGAATTGAAATGAACGCGTCCCACCCAAGAACGTAGGCGCGGAGGAAGGAGGTGGATCCTCACGGGCCAACGGCATCGATGTGCCCAGGTGGAAAATGCACGCATTTCCCGGCAACCGGAGGATCCACGATGAACAGTATGGCCGTGGGCGTAGATATCGCCAAGCAGGTTTTCCAGGTGCATTACGTTGACCGGGAAACGGGAGAGGTCGTGAACAAAGCGATCAAGCGGGCGAAGTTTCTCGAGCACTTCGCGAATCGTGCGCCGTGCCTGATCGGGATGGAAGCGTGTGGCGGAGCACACCACTGGGCCCGCCAACTGACGCAGATGGGTCACGAGGTGAGGCTGATGCCGGCGGAGTTTGTGAAGGCGTTCAACATCCGCAACAAGAACGATGCGGCGGACGCTCGGGCGATCTGGCTGGCGGTGCAGCAGCCGGGCAAGCCGGTGGCGGTGAAGACCGAGATGCAGCAGGCGATGCTGGCGTTGCACCGGATGCGCGAGCAGTTGGTGAAGTTCCGCACGATGCAAATCAACGGGCTGCGTGGACTACTGACGGAATACGGCGAGGTGATGAGCCAAGGCCGAGCGGCACTGGACAAGGAAATACCAGCAGCGCTTGGCCGGATCGCGGAGCGCCTGCCGGCGGCGCTGATCGATACGTTGCGCGAGCAATGGAATGGTCTGACGAGACTCGACGAGCAGGTTGCCGAGATCGAGCGGCGGATGCACGAATGGAAGAAGGAAGACCGGGCCGTGAAGGCGATCAGCGAGATTCCCGGCGTGGGGTTGCTGACGGCCACCGCAGCGGTGGCGACGATGGGCAATCCGACCGCATTCAGTTCGGGGCGGGAATTCGCTGCGTGGGCGGGCTTGGTGCCGAAACAGACCGGCTCGGGCGGCAAGGTGAACCTGCACGGGATCAGCAAGAGAGGCGATACGTATCTGCGCACGCTGCTGATTCACGGTGCACGCAGCGTATTGGCGCGTGCGAAGGAACCCGGCCCGTGGGTCGAGCAGATGAAGAAGCGGCGGCCCATGAATGTGGTGATCGTCGCGCTGGCCAACAAGATGGCACGGACGATCTGGGCGGTGCTCGCCCATGACCGGCCGTACCAGAAAGACTACGTGAGCGTGAAGCCGGCCTGATCGGATCACACGATGTAGAAGATCAACGTTTAACACAGGGTGAACGTCGAAAGGTTGCGCAGCAATCGAGTGTGATGACAAGCCAGGTAGGACCGGGACTCGCAAAACCTGAATCAGTTGAAGAGCTTCAAGCTCGTTCGGAGAATGAGGCGCGAGTCAGCGGAATTCATAGGGGCCCGCAGCGGCACGACCGGCTGCAACAAGGCGGATATAGAGCTGCAGCCATCCTGTCTGTCGAAACACAAGAAAACTGTTGCAAACGGGACGCGTTCATATAGCAACTGATGACAAACCGCTTGTCGGCGCAGCGGGTGGCGCCTGGTTGCGCTGCGGCGACAGGCGCCGGCGCTCCGACGCGGGGTGCCCGCCTTGTCGCCAACGCCTGTCGCGTTACTTCCCGGTATCCGTGCCGCAGGTATAGACGGCCGAATACTGATACATCGGTGCCGGATGCTGATCGACACCTTCAGTCACCGGAATGGCCGCGTTGAGCGTGACCGTGCGCAACGTCGCGGGGCCGCCGCACGCGCGCACCGCGTTTTCCGCACACGGCGATTCGCCACGCCGCGCGGTCGTCACGCAGGCGACCTTCACCTGCCGGGCGCCCGCGCCCGCGTCGGCGGCATCGGCGCCACCCTCCGCCGCGCAGGCCGTCACGGCACCGCTCAGCAGCAGGCAAACGAATCGCAGCACGAAACCCGGGCGCTGCCGCAACACGGCGTGCGCTCCCGTGCAGATACCCTCGACAACGGATTTCACGAATTCGACTCCTCAACGCTTCAATACTGCACGCCGAACCTCCGCCCGGCTCACGTTAACCAAGACGTATCGAGCGGCCGAAAACCGCAAATCCGCAAATCCGCACCCGCAACCGCCGCTCACTGGCCGATCGGCATCGTGCGCACGTATTCGACGGGCGGCGTCCCCATCTGGACCGCGAACCGGATGCCGCGCGGCAGCGGCATCCCGAGCGACGTGATGTTGCTGATGCCGTGCTGCGCGAGAAACTTTGCGTACGTCTCCTCGACGACGGCCTGGCTGGCCGTCCACCCGCCCGGCGCGATCCACACCGACAGCTGCATCGCGCGCGCGTCGCGGCTCACGACCACGCTCGCGAACGCGTCCATGTGATGCAGCGCGTCCTCGAGCTCGGCGAGCGACGCAAGCGGCTGCGACGCGCTGCGCGTCAGCTCGCGCCCGTTCAGCGCGTAGCGCACCACCTGCACGTGCGTCGGGCCGCCGCCGACGCCGACGTGCCGCACCAGCACCAGCTCGTTCGGACGCAGCCGCAGCGGCGGCCCGAACACCTCGTCGGCCGTCACGAGGTTCAGCAGGTCGAACTGCAGTTGCGAGAAATAGCGGCCAAGCAGACGCGTTTGCGACAGCGTCGACGCGATCGTGTCCCGTCCGCGGATCGTCGCGTCGAGCCCGCGCCACGACAGCAGTGCGATCACCGCCAGCAGCGCGATCGCGACCAGCATCTCGATCAGCGTGAAGCCGCGCGCGCGCCGCGGCACGCGCGCTTCAGTGCCGCGCTTCATCCTGCACCACGGTAGTCATCTGCGCGAGCACGGTGCGGCTCGACGCGGACGGATAGACTTTGACCGTCACCTCGCGCACCAGCGGGCTCGGCAACGCCGTCACCGACTGGCGGCACACGAACCGGTACGGCCCCTGCGGACACGCGAACGTGTCGCTGCCGACGGGCGGCCAGCCCGACGCGATGCGGATCGCGCCGAGCGCGTTGTCCGCGCTCCAGAGTGCGAGCAGCCGCATGCGCGCCGTGTCGGTATCGGACGCGAGCGAACCGATCGCACGCATCACCGCGCCCAGCGCGACTGCGACGATCGCGAGCGCGACCAGCACCTCGATCAGCGTGAAGCCCGTTTGCGGCGGCGGCGTTGCGTGCGGCACGCGGCGGACGCGACGGATGCGGTGGACGTCAACGTTACTTTGGTCTGGTTGGAATGCCTGGTCTGCCTGGTCGCCGCACATGGCCCACGTCTGTCGATCGGTCGTCACGCATGCGCCCCCGTTGGTCACCCGTTCGCGGCACCACTGCGTCAGTCAGGTCTCGGATATCGATGCGCCGGTCCGCGTCGCGCGGCGTGGCGGCGGCCGGTGCGCATTCAAATTAAGCGACGCGCATGGCAGACGCGTGTCGAAAGCTACGAACCATTTTGAGCATGCGACTCGCGGCAGCACGCGGTAGCGCGGCACCGACACGATGCGTGCGTACGGGTTCGGCGATGGCCGGCACCGGATGCGTCAGGCGTTTTCCAGCACGGGGTAGTCGATATGACCCGCCGGGCCATCCGGATGGAACGTATCGCGGTCGGGGCGGTTGAGCGGCGCGTCCGCGGCAAACCGCTTCACGAGGTCCGGGTTCGCGACGTACAGGTCGCCGAACACGGCAGCGTCCGCGCAGTCGTCGTCGATGAACGCGCTTGGCTTGTCGAGCGCGCCGCCCAGCAGCAGCGGCCCATGGAACAGTGGCGGTCCGCGTCGGGTCCATCCCTCGTCATACGTGTCGTGATTGTGCATTACACAATCACACTGTCGATTGCACAATTTGATTGTGAGTTCGACAATCCGTCTTGCACCGCGCCTCCCTCTCATTCCGGACGCCCCAAGGCGTTCTTCCAGACGTATCGCTGGATCAGGACAGGCCGAGGTGTAGATTACACAATTACATTGTGCAATGTACAATCACATTGTGTAATATACAATTTGATTGTAGAAAACACATTTTGGCTGAGCTCCCGGTTCGACTGAAGGAGGCACATGAAAAACGCGCTTTTAAGCGAGCTCTTCGGCGGCGCTCACCGATTGGCTCTGCTTCAGGTGCTGTACATCAACCCAACGCGAGAGTTCACGGCGACAGAGGTGGCGACGCTTGCGAAGGTCGACCCCGGTAACGCGCTGCGGTGGCTCAAAAAGTGGGCCGACGTTGGGCTCGTAGAACGTATGCAGGTCGGTCGCAACATCTCTTACCGTGCGTCGAATGACCCCTTGCTCGCAGGACTTACCGACATCCTTCGCCGGAACGATGAGGTGATGACGGATATCACGGCAGCACTGCCGGACGAGGCGGAAATCGGAGTGGTCTTCGGCTCGGTTGCCCGCGGAGAAGAGAAGGCGACGTCGGACATCGATGTGCTGGTGCTCGGCGATGACCTGAGCGAGTTAAGGGTCAACGCCCGGTTGCGGCCAGTTGGTCGCAAGCACAGCCGGGAAATCCACGCGTCGGTGTTCTCAAGGAGCGAATTCGAGCAGATGCTCGCAGACGGCAACGACTTTGCACGCAACGTCGTCAGCCAGAAGGTCATTCCACTGAAAGGAGTTTTTGCCTATGCAAATTCGAACGCCGCATCAACTGGCGCAGGCTGAGCCCGCAACTGTCCGGCAAGAGCGGACCATCAGCAAACAGATGGTGCAGGAACTCCTGATGTCCGCAGGCCAGAAGTTCAAGGACAGTTCGGTCCCGGGTGTTTCTGACCCGACGAAGATGGAAGCCGCCTATGACGCAATTCTCTTCTCGGCACTGGCGGTCTTCGCCGCACAAGGCTACCGAATTTCATCAAATCAGGGGCACCACCGGCTCGCACTCGAGGGCCTCGCAGGTTCCCTGGGCCTCGGTGAATCGGTCCTCGACGAGATGCAGCTGATGCTCGACCTGCGCAATACGAAGTACACCGGCTTCCTTACGGTCAAGTCGGCGGATTTGAAGCTGGGTCTTGGCCTTGCCGAACGGATTCTCAACGAGACATCTGGGTGGCTGGAGCAGAACCATCCGGACCTGCTCAAGAACTAACCTCATTCATGCAGACTCTTCTAGTAGGCGGTCAGACTGCTGACGAACCCCATGTTCTTCGGAACATGGGGTTTTGTGTTTTTAGGCGAAGGCGGAGTCGGCGTGGCCTGGTGCGATTCGGTCCAGGACGGCCGACAGATATCCGATTCGCCAACTCAGGCGGCACGCGGCAGCTGATCCAATTTGCCGCCAATCCCCGGGCTCGCGTCTTTGCATGAAACGCTCTTCATGAGCCGTTTATTTCGTTATACGAATCGAAAACGTCGCACACGACAAGTTCAGGAACACGTCGAACCATACGGCCCACGCGAACATGCAATCACGAATCGCGGAGACGCCGTGCCAGTTCGAACACCTTGGGCTCGTCAGTTTCTCCGTCCATGTACGCAGCTTCCGTAAGCCATCCAACAGCGTTCAAGCTACGAATCTTCACTTTGCCGCTGTCGGGATAGGTGCAGACCTCATGTGGATCGTTCAGACCCACGGCGAGGTAGATGAGATCCTCATCGAAGGGATTCGCCAGTTGATGTGCGACACCTGTTCCAGCCGGGCACGAAATGCAGTCACCCGCGCGAATTTCCTGCACGACATCGCCATAGCGGAAGACGCCTCGACCAGAGAGCACGAAGAAGATCTCGTCTTCCCGGGCGTGAGTGTGAGCCGGACACGCAGTACGACCCGGCGGAACGCGGGAGACATTTGCGCCAATCCGGCCAGGCGTGGCGTCCAGTGCCGGCGTCAGGGGCTTCCACGCACTGCCCCAATGGCGTCCTTCCAACAGCTCTACTTCTCTGACACTGTCAACGTTTACGACAAGGGGCTGAACGTCTTGCCCGGTTTCTTCCTTTTGCGTCATGTTTGCTCCTTGCGCGGCACTCGAAGGAGATTGGAAACCGCGGTTAGCGGACAGGGGCTTGCCAGCGCGAAATATTATCTGGTCCTGAAACGGGATGTCCAATAAAAAGGTCTTCCAATACCCGTCTTGTCACGTCTTCCGCGTTTGGTGAAATGACGTGCTCTGATAGTATCGATTGTAGCCACGTTTGCATGAGATCCCGACACTTAAAGGGCCACGCGCACCCAGCGCAACAGGCAGGCCATTATTCGATTTGTATTCCGCTCCCCTTTTCGCCAGTCAGGCCAAGACCCAATTCGTCATGAGCGCATTCACGATCGCCGCAGCGCAGTCCACCTCCAAAGCAGCAGACATCGAAGCAAATGTCGCGCGTCACGTCACCTTCCTTCAGACTGCCGCGGAGCACGCCGTAAAAATCCTGATATTCCCGGAGCTTTCTCTGACGGGATACGAGTGCCAGCTTGGTCGACAACTCGCGATGACGCGGGAAGACCCGCGACTTCTTCCTCTCGTTGCCGAGGCGCAGCGCCTGGGCATCACTGCCGTTGTCGGTGCGCCCGTGATGCAGGAAGGTCGATCCGAAGCATTTATCGGTGCGTTCGTACTTGGAGCCAGTGGGGAAATATCGGTGCACACGAAGCAGCATTTGCATCCCGGTGAAGACCTCGTGTTCTCTGCCGGAAGTGGCGGCCCGAACCTGGTCATCGAGGGCAATTCAATTGCGTTGGCGATCTGCGCGGATTTTTCCCATTCCTCCCACGCAAAGAGCGCAGCAGATTCGGAAGCGTGTGTTTATGCAGCGAGTGCTCTTATTACGGAAAACGGGTACCCAAACGATACCGGGCTGTTGGCGGGCTACGCGGCTGAACACGGATTCGCCGTGTTGATGGCCAACCACGGCGGCGCCACCGGTGGCTGGGAGACAGCAGGCCGTAGTGCGATCTGGTCGGAAGATGGCGAATTGGTGGTTGCCGCACCCGGCCCCGGCGAAATGCTGGTCACAGGTGCGAAGGGAGCGAATGGCTGGACAGGGGCCGTGATCGCAATCGGCGACAAGTAGCCACTTTTTTTGGTCCTTCATCGGAGCGTCCGCCGGGCAATCCAGCGTCAGATGCCGGTCCCCACTTCCTTTTGATCGTGCGACGGGTGATGTCAACGACTCACGGATAGACCGCTTTCCCACCCGTCCGGCCGGCTTCTTCTCCAAGGCCCGCACGCTAATCGGCCCTCCGCATCCGTTGCCCTGAACCTCAAAACCGGTAACCGATAGAGACGAAGGTGGTAATCGGATTGATCTTCACCTTCGTCGTACTGGTCACCGTGCCGACGGCCGACCGAGTCGTCAGCGTGGCTTTGGTCGACAGCCACACGTACGCAGCGGAAACCCCGACAGACCAGTGCGAGTCGATGTTGTAGGTCAGGCCGGCATTGATGATCGGCGCAAACGACTTGCTCAACGATACCGAAGTCGGCCCCTCCAGTTGCGTGCCAAACGCGGGCGAATAAAGAAACCCGCCGGTCGCCATCTTGCTGCTGAGTTCGACGTTCTTGAACCACACATACGAAACGCCTGCGCCGACGTATGGCCGAAAGCGCGCCGACGGCTCACCGAAATGGTACTGCGCAAGAATGGCCGGACTCCATGCGCGCGCCGTCCCCAGTTCTCCGAGTCCCGCCAGCGTCCCGGTGCCGCTCAGGTGCAGCTTGGGTGGCACGCCCAGAATCGTCTCCAGCGCGACGTGATCCGTGACGAAATAGGTCGCCGTGAACGCGGGCGTATCGGTGTCGCCGACGCTCGCACCGCTCCCCGGGACCGTGTTCGAATGCCCGAGCGCATTGACCGTCAGGGGTTGGCTGGAATCCTGCGGGGCCATATGCAGCCATCCTGCATTGACCATCCATTGGCCCGCCGATTGCGCATGGGCGGCCGGAATCGCTGCGATCGACAAGAGAATTGCCGCGCTCGTATGCTTCATGTCGTCTCCGAATCTAGTGATTTGAGTTACTGCTCTGCTGGGGGAAATGCCGCTGTGCGGCACCGGACAGATGTCGTCCGCTACGCGCACGCATCCGCTTTCCGGAAAGGAACGGGATTCAGCGATCGCGTAGCCTGTCGATCAGCCGAACGCTCGCGCCAGCCGCTGCACGCTTGAACGACGTCAGCGGGCCGTCGTCATGCGACGACACGGCGGCAATGCGTTCTCCAGCGGCTGCAAGACGCGGGAACAGCCGCAGCGCGTTGCCGCGATCGATTCCAGCGCGCGCATTGGCATTCCAGATCGGCGATCGTTCGAGGGTGTCGCGCTGCATCGCGGTCACCGGCGCGGGCGCGAACGGGAAATCGCTGCCAAAGAGAATCTGCGACGGCTCGACCAGCTCGCGCAACGCGGCCTGCGGATAGGCCGCGGGCGACAGCGCCGTATCGAAATGGAATCGGCGGATGTACGTCAGCGCACCTGCGGGCATCGTCGACACGTAGTCCGGCATAAGGTTGGCAAGTGACAGCCGCCACGCGACGTAAGGCAGAAAGCCACCCGCGTGCGCGAGAATCCAGCGTATGTCCGGATAGCGTTCGAGCGTCCCGGTCAGCATCAGGTTGAGCGCCGCACGCGTCGTGTCGCACAGGAATTCGATCAGGAAGCCGGGCGCGCCAAGCCCGAGCTCCTCGCTCGTCCGATGCAGGTTCGGATGGACGAAAACGACCGCGTGGCGGCGATCGAGCTCCGCCATCAGTTCATCGAACTCGGGCGCACCGAGAAACTTGCCGTCGGTACTGCCGAGCAGCACGACGCCGTCCGCCTTCAGCACGTCGAGCGCATGAACGGCCTCCGCGCATGCATGCTCGGTGAACGGCATCGGAAGCACGGCAAACGAACCGAAACGGCCACGGTGCACATCGCACAGTCCTGCCGCATATTCGTTGCAACGGCGCGCGAGCGTACGCGCTTCTTCGAGATTGCCGAAATACACGCCCGGCGCGGAGATCGACAGCAAAGCCGCCTGAATCGCGTTCGCGTTCATCACGTCCAGTGATGCATCCGCGCTCCACGCCGGAAGTGCCGCCCCCGCGACTTTGTGCAGGCCGTGCCGGGACATCGTGTCCCGGTAGACCGGCGGAATGAAATGGTGATGGACGTCTATGCGTTGCACGGCACGCTCCAATACGGAATTTCTGATAAGCAGTACGTATTGTTATACGGGGTATTGCACACGTATCGTCGCTACGCCGGCCCGAAACCGGGACGGCGAAAGCGTGACGCCGGCTACGTTGCCGTACCGGAAGCGGCGCGTGCGTTCGACAGGTCCAGCGCGACGTCGACGATCATGTCTTCCTGCCCTCCTACCATTCGTCGGCGTCCCAGTTCGACCAGGATATCGACCGTGCCAAGCCCGTACTTCGCGGCCGCCCGCTCGGCATGGCGCAGAAAGCTCGAGTACACGCCGGCATAACCCAGCGCGAGCGTTTCCCGGTCGACGCGCACCGGGCGATCCTGCAGCGGTCGCACGATGTCGTCCGCCGCATCCATCAGCCGATACAGATCCGTGCCGTGATCCCAGCCGAGGCGGTCCGCCGCCGCGACGAACACTTCGAGCGGCGCATTCCCCGCGCCGGCTCCCATCCCAGCAAGACTCGCATCGACACGATCGCAGCCTTCCTCCACTGCGACGATTGAATTCGCGACTCCGAGGCTCAGGTTGTGGTGTGCGTGGATGCCCGTCTGGGTCTCGGGTTTCAGCGTGTCCTTGAACGCTCGCACGCGGTCGCGTATGTCGTTCATGTTCATTGCGCCACCGGAATCCACTACATAGCAGCAGGTCGCGCCATAGCTTTCCATCCGCTTCGCCTGCTCTGCCAGCCCCTGAGGCGTCTGCATGTGACTCATCATCAGGAAGCCCACCGCCTCCATGCCGAGTTCACGCGCATACTCGATGTGCTGGCGCGAGATATCGGCTTCCGTGCAGTGCGTGGCAACCCGCACGATACGCGCACCCGCGTCGTAGGCCGCCCGAAGATCGTGCACGGTACCGATACCGGGCAGCAGCAGCGTGGCGACCTTCGCGTGCGTCACCACGCTGGCGACCGCCTCGATCCATTCGACGTCCGTGTGCGCGCCGAAGCCATAGTTGAAGCTTCCGCCCTGCAAACCGTCGCCGTGTGCCACTTCAATCGAATCGACCCGGGCTTCGTCGAGCGCCATCGCGATCTGCCGCGCTTGCGCGACGCTGTACTGGTGACGAATCGCATGACTGCCGTCGCGCAGCGTCACGTCGGAGAGGTAGATCTTCTTGTCCATATCGGTGGAACTCACGTTGCGTTGGCCAGCAGGCGGGCGGCGACTTTCTCCGCCGTGATCTTGGCGGCGCTCGTCATGATGTCGAGGTTGCCGGCGTACGCGGGCAGATAGTGGGCTGCGCCTTCGACTTCAACGAAGATCGACGTCTTGAGGCCCGTCATGCGCTCGCCGACGCCTGGAATCCGGATCGGCCGCTCGGCATCGATGCGGTCGAACTGCACGCGTTGTTTCAGGCGATAGCCGGGTACGTACGACTGAACCGCTTCCGCCATTCGAGCGACCGATTCTTCGATTCGGCCTTCGTCGGCGAATTCGCTGAGCGTGTACACGGTATCGCGCATGATGAGCGGTGGCTCGGCCGGATTGAGCACGATGATGGCTTTCCCCTTGGCCGCACCGCCGACCACCTCGATTGCCCGCGACGTCGTCTCGGTAAATTCGTCGATGTTGGCGCGCGTGCCGGGTCCGGCGCTCTTGCTGGAAATCGATGCGACAATTTCGCCGTAATGGACTTTCGCCACCCGGGATACGGCGGCCACCATTGGAATCGTCGCCTGGCCGCCACACGTAACCATGTTCACGTTGAGTGCGTCGAGATGGCGCTCGCCGTTCACCACCGGAATGCAATACGGACCGATCGCCGCCGGTGTCAGATCGACGCAGCGGATGCCTGGCTTGATCGCGCGCAGGAACGCATCGTTGCGGATGTGGGCCGACGCCGATGTCGCATCGAAGACGATGTCGATGTCCGCGAACAGCGGCATCCGGCTGAGTCCTTCGACGCCCTCGTGCGTCGTGGCAACGCCCAGGCGGGCGGCACGCTGCAGCCCGTCCGATGCCGCGTCGATGCCGACCATCGCGCCCATCTCGATGTGTTCGCCGTGTCGCAGGATCTTGATCATCAGATCGGTACCGATGTTGCCACTGCCGACGATGGCGACCTTGAGTTTCTTGCTCATCGATACGCTCCTTAAACGATGCGGCAGCGCACGCTGCCGAGTGCGCCGATCTGCGCGTGAATCGCGTCGCCGCCCGTCACCGGCACCATCGGCCCCAGCGCGCCGGACAGGATCACGTCGCCCTCCCGCAGCATTTGCCCGCGACGCGCCATCGTGCACGCCAGCCAGTAGACCGCGCGCAACGGATGGCCGAGACAGGCCGCACCGACGCCAGTCGACACGGTCTTGCCCTGACTCGACATCGACATGCCCAGTTCGCCGAGCGAGAGCTGGCCGATAGCGATCGGCTGATGGCCAAGCACATACAGACCGCATGATGCGTTGTCCGCGACGGTATCTTCGAGCGTGATCCGCCAGTCCGCGATTGCGCTGTCCACAATCTCGAGTGCCGGCAGCGCATAGGCCAGCGACGACAGCACCCGGCCATAACCCGGCGCTTCGTCGTCGAGGTCGCGTCCGACGACAAATGCGATCTCCGCTTCGATCTTCGGTTGCAACAGCCGATTCATCGGAACCTCATCGCCGTCGAGATACGCCATGTCGTCGAACAACACGCCGAAGTCGGGCTGGTCGACACC
The DNA here is from genome assembly GCF_017104785.1 of Burkholderia sp. Ac-20353. Taxonomy (NCBI): domain Bacteria; kingdom Pseudomonadati; phylum Pseudomonadota; class Betaproteobacteria; order Burkholderiales; family Burkholderiaceae; genus Burkholderia; species Burkholderia sp. Ac-20353. The sequence continues at coordinate 14,283 of NZ_JAAGPL010000002.1, forward strand.
CAGTTGCTGCTGTACCGCGATCGAGGTCAATCCGATTTTTTTGCCGACGATGCGCCGCCCGGCAGCGGTTCGCACTGCCGTGTTCGCTGCTGCGACGGCGTAGGCGGCCTCCAGGCCGGAAATGCCGAACCGCGCAGAGATCGGTTCGACGGGGGTACGCGTCGCGCGCGCATTGCGCAGCACTTCGGCTGCGGTTTGAATGCAAATGTGATCGAGCGAAGGAGACATGACTGATGGAATGGAAATCGAGGTTCAGGCTGCTTTGGCGATGGACGGCACGCGTGACGACGTGGACGCGCGATCGGCGAACACGCCGTTCGACATGCCCAACTGGTCGCGCAGTCGCATCACAGTGCGATTGAGTTCGGTCACGGGAACGACGGCGAACACGAATCGGTCCGGCCGCAGGATCGCCACGGCCTTGTCGCTGAACCCGGCCTTCACGAACCAGGCGACCATTTCCCCGTTGATATCCTCGACCTCCGTCACACCACCGTTCCGGTTGTCGCGATCGACGCCCTCGAGCCCCTGCGGACGTCCGCCGTACGGGTACAGCGTGACGCACTGCACCGACAAGGTCTGCAAGGCCTTCGCCGACAGTTCGTCCAGATAGCGAGACGGATCGACCTTCAGCCCGACGAGCGAAAACCCACGCCCGAGCAGGTCATCCATCCGCTGCCTCGAGCCGTCGAACCGGCGCACTTCGGGTTGCGGTGCCAGCGCGCCCTCCGGTCCGTTCCGACGGCGACGCGGCATGCCGAGGTAGGCGTTCTTCCGGTAGACCGGAGCCGGCTTGAAGCCGCCCTCCTGAAACCAGCGCTTCAGCGGCGGAATCGTCCGGATGGTCGCAAGGGACGCATCGCGCAGCAGCGTCGCGAACGGATTTCTCGCCGACACGACGTTCTTCAGCAACACGGATACGTCGATCATCGCCTTTGCATGCGCGTGGCGCTCCGACTGATAAGTGTCCAGCATTGCGTCGCCGGCGAGGCCGCGCAGCACAAGGTCGAGCTTCCAGCCGAGGTTGTACGCGTCACGCACGCCGGAACTGGCGCCTTGCCCCATGAACTGCGGCGTCATGTGCGCCGCGTCGCCGGCCAGCAGCACCCGGCCGACCCGCCATTTGGCCGCGATCAACGCGTTGAACGTATAGACGAGCTTGCGCTTGACGACGAACTGGTCCGGATCGACGAACCGGGACAGGTATTTGCGCACCGTCTCGGGCCGCTCCATGTTCTCCTTCGTTTCCCCCGGCATCAGCATGAATTCGAAGCGGTGGAACTTGTCGGGTTGAACACAGCTCACGACCGGCAGCTTCGGGTCGACGACGAAATTGAAGTACGGCAGGTGGCGCAGCGCGTCGGTACCCGGCTTGCGCTCGATGTCCACCACGAGCCAGGGTTCCGGAAAGCTCTTGCCGGCCATTTCGATGCCGAGCCGCGTGCGTACGATACTGCGGCCGCCGTCCGCACCAATCATGTAGCGTGCCCGCATCGACCGCGCGTCGGGATCGGTGTCGACGCTCGCCCGCGCATCGGTGCTGTCGCTGAATCGCGCTTCGCGCGTCGCCTGATGCACGATGCTGACGCCGTCTGCGTCTTGCGAAAAATCGACGACTTCACGCCCGCGCCGGATGTCCACATTCGGATAACGTACCAGCGTGTCGGACAGCGTCGTCTCCAGATACGGTTGATAGAAGAAGTTGATGACCGGCCAACCGAGCGGCCGCCTGCGCGGCATGTACTGCGTGATCGGCGTGCCGTCGGGACGAACGAGCTGCACCGGCGTCTCCATCATCATCCGCGACTGCAGTTCGTCTGCCACCGCGAGATGCTGGAAGATGCGCATGCACTCATCGTCGGTGTACACCGCACGGGCGTTGCCGTAAAAAACCGGCTCGCGCTCCAGCACGACGACGCGATGGCCGGCCTGCCCGAGCATGTGCGCCAGCACGAGGCCGGTCGGCCCGAGCCCCACGATCGCAACGTCGCACACATCGTCCTGATGCACTGCGTTCATGACTGGTCTCCTTGTATAGTGAATTCCGGGCGCATCAGCGACGCGAGCGCGCGGCGTGCGCGCCCCAGCCTGACGCGCAGACTCAGGTTTTCGGGACGATGCCCCCACAGGCTGATACCTTGGTAGGTCGTCGTGCGCCACGCGTGCTCATCCACCACGATCGGGTTCCAGCCCAATTCGATCTCGAACCCCGACGGGGTTTCGACGTAGAAGGAAAGTTCGCGGTCGTTCGGGTGCTGACCGATGGCATTGGCAATCGGGTAACCCATCGCTCGGCATCGCAGATAGGCTTGGGTCACATCGTCCAGCGACGCGCACTGAAGATTCATGTGGTGGATCTGCGTACGCAACGGATTCAGACGAATGCCGCGTGTCGATGCGGTCGCGAGCGAATGGTGGCGCTCGTTCAACCGAAGGAATGCAAAGTCGAGACTCAGGCCGTCGATCCTGTCCTCGATTTCGTCGGAGAGCCGCGCGTCGAACACCATTTTCCAGAAGGCCTGCATGGCTTCCGGCTGACGGGTCGTAATCGCGACGTGCCCCATGCCGGAGGCGCCGGTCACGAATCCGCTCGCTTTCATCCACAACGGCAAATCGCTCAGCACCGCGTCGGTGAACAGCTCGGTGCGCAGCATTTTCGGCCCCGCGAAGAACCAGAATCGCTTCACGCCTCGCAACGCGGCCTCTTCAGCGCTGCCTTCCTGCACGCTGATGCCGTTCGTGGCCAGACGCGCGAGCGCGAGTGTCAGCGCCGCGTCATCGTCCAGTTGCCAGCCGATGGCGACGACGTCTTCGGCGGCCCCCTCGCGGATGATCAACCGTCGTTGGTGCGAGTCGATGCGGCACGCGAGTACGCCGGGTTGAGGGCGATCCACGTGCAGTCCGAGGCCTTCCGCGACGAATTTCCTCCATTCGTCCAATCGGCTGGATTCGGCCAGCAAATAGCCCATACGGATGCGACCGAACAGACTTTTCGGTGCGGACGGTGAACTCACAATGGTAGGCATGACGACAGGCTCCGGCTCAGCGCGTACGGGCGGCACGCGTGTCGGCGCGGTCCTGTGCGAGGAACGCCAACACCATTGCGTTGAATTCGTCGGCACGCTCCCACTGCACCCAGTGGCCGGTCTTGCTGAACAGATGCACATCGCAGTTCGGCATGCGCCGTTGAAGCGAATACGCACCGCCGGGACGATTGACCTTGTCTTCCGTGCCCCACAACACGAGCGTCGGGTTTTGGACCGACGCCAGACGCGCATCGCGTGTGAAATCCACCTTCTTGAATTGCGGGATGCCTTTGGGCCCAAGCAACGGCGGGCTGGCCACGACTTCCGGATCGATGCTGAATTGAAAGCGCTCCTGGATCGTCGAATCGGGTACCAGGCTGCCGTCGTACACGAGGTCGCCCCGGATGAACGTCGTGAGCTTTTGCAGCGTGGGGCCGTCACCCTTGTAGTAATTCAGCAGACGCTTGAGGCCGGGCGTGGGCAACCCACGCGTCGTGTCCACCCCACCCGGCCCCATCAGCACGAGGCGGCCGACAGCGTCGGTGCGCTCCAGCGCCATGCGAAGCGCACATGCGCCGCCCAGCGAGTTGCCGATCACGTGCGCGCGCCGGATGTTCAGTGCATCCAGCATCCCGAGCATGTTCGCGGCCAGATCGCCGAAGGGATCGCCACGATCCAGCCCCTTCGTCGATTTGCCGTAACCGGGCATATCGGGCACGACGACTCGATAGTGACAGGCGAGCGCGTCGACGTTCCGGGAGTAATTGGACATCCCGGAGGCGCCCGGACCGCCACCGTGGAGCATGAGGACCACGGGCCCCTCTCCCAGCTCGGTAAAGAAGATGTTCCGCGCACCGACTCGAACGGTGCGTTGATTCATTGCGCGAGTCACGGACGGGGCGTTCACGGCGTTGTCGCTCCAGAAAGATGATTGAACTTGCATGGTCGCATAATGAGATATTTGTCATTATGACAATATACTCGTTTTCACCTAGCACGCAGGAGCGCCTGTTGTGTCGCCGTATAATTCGGCCATGAGTGAAACTACCGTTGACCATCGGACCCGCGTTGCCGCCGAGCGACGCGAGCGCATGCGCGCTCGCCTGATCGAAAGCGCGATGCTGGTGTTCGCAGAGAAGGGGGTGGGAGCGAGCGTCATTCAGGACGTCATCGCCGCGGCGGGCGTCTCGCAAGGGACGTTCTACAACTACTTCCGAACGAACGAGGATCTGCTCGCAGCGGTGACTCAGGAGCTCAACGACGAGTTGCTGCGCTTGATCGAAGCCGAAGTGCATGGATACGAGGATCCGGCGCGGCGCATCGCATGCGGCGTGCGACTGTTCCTGCACACGGCGCGCATCTATCCGCTGCTGGCTCGCTTCATCTGTGCGTCTGGCCTACTTTCTGCAGGACCCGGCAGTCTCATCTACGTCTACCTGCCGGTTCACGTCGAACAAGGTTTGGCGCAAGGCCGTTTCCGCGATGTCACCGTCGACGTGGCACTCGACGTGATCGCGGGAACCGTGCTCGCAACCATCCTCAGGGTGACCAATGAGGGCGCTCCAAACGTCGAACCGGAGCCCGTAGTCAGCGCCATTCTGCGCGCGCTCGGTGTCGATCATTCGGAGGCCCAGGCGCTTGTGGAGACTGCGTTGGTCAAGATCGCGGTGCCCGCCGACTCTCTGCTCGAGCGAGGGCATGCAAGGCTGCAGGACCAGATGCACACTGCGAAGGATTCCTGATATCAGGATTCGTCTTATTCAGACGAACCGGCCACCACCATCGACGTGCAGCACCTCCGCGTTCACGTAATCGTTGCCCAACAGGAATGCGATCGCATCGCCGATCTCGTCCGCACGCCCGGCCCGGCCGCCGGGCAGTGTAGCGGCGGCTTGCGCGAACAGCGCCGCGCGAACGTCCGGATCGAACCCGTCGAACAGCGGCGTCTCGACGAGCCCCGGCGATACGACGTTGACGCGAATCGGCTTCAGTTCGAGTGCGAGCGACTGCGCCAGTGCTTCGACGCCACGCACCGCCGCAGCCAGCACTGACGTGCCATGTGCCGACGGGCGGTCGGCGAGCTGCCCGCTTGTCACGACGATCGACGCAGTCGGCGGCATCAGCGGCAATGCGGCGCGAATCGCATGGATCGCGCCCGCGATCCGCTCGTGCACGGCCGCAAGCAACCGTTCCGGCTCGCTGTCCGCAAGCGTGCCGGCAACGAAGCTGCCGGCCGTGACGACGAGATGATCGACACGCGTCATCGCGCGGAACACGGCTTCGACGGATGCCCCGTCCGTGATGTCGGCAACCGCCGTGCCGGCGCCGCCGATCTCGCGCGCCGCCGCTTCGAGCTTCGCGCGCGTTCGCCCGACCAGCGTGATTGCCGCGCCGCGCGCTTTTGCCGCGGCCGCCGCCGCAAGGCCGATCCCCGAGCTCCCGCCGAACACGACGACATGCGCGCCACGCAGGCTGGATTGCGTTGTGAGTTCCATGCGATTCCCCGTCAAAAGTTGTGAAGGTGGACGAACGTTATGCCATTCCGGATCACGATGGAACGTGCGAGAATCGACTAAGGCTCATGCCATGGAGGAATGGCTTGGACACGTTTCAATCGATGCGCCTGTATGCGCGCACCGTCGAACTCGGCAGCTTCTCGGCCGTCGCACGCGAGGAACACATCACGCAGCCGACGATGAGCAAGGTGATCGCGGCGCTGGAGAAGGAGCTGGGCGTGCGCCTGCTCGACCGGACGACGACGAGCCTGACGCCGACCGACGAGGGCCGCCGGTTCTACGAGCGCTGCAAGCGGGTGCTCGAAGAGGTTGCCGACGCGGTCGCCGACGTGCGGGGGCAAACGCAGCGACCGGTCGGCGCGTTGAGCGTCAGCGCCCCGCTGGGGCTCGGCGAGCTGCGGCTCAATGCGCTGATGCTCGAATTCCTGCGCGCGTATCCCGAGATCGACGTCGAGCTGGACCTGACCGATCGCGTGATCGATCTGGTCGAGGAAGGCGTCGACGTCGCGATCCGGATCGGCAACCAGCTCCCGCCCGATGCGGTGGCCCGTGCAGTCGCGTGGTCGCCGCGCGTGCTGGTCGCGGCTCCGGAGTATGTCGCGCGGATGCCGAAAATACGCCGGCCCGAGCATCTGCTCGCGCATCGCTGCGTCGGCTACGCGCGGGTCAGCGTCGGCGCCGAGCTGGAATTCACCCGTGGTGGCGAGCGCATCGTGGTGCCGACGCGCAGCCAGTATCGCGTCAACAACTCGATGGCGTTGCGCGAATGCTTTCTTGCAGCATTCGGCCCAGGCTCGGCGCCGGCATGGCTCGTTCAGGATCTGATCGACGCGGGACGGCTGGTTCGGCTGCTGCCAAAGTGGGAGATGCCGCCGCACTCGGTGCATCTCGTCACGCCGTCACGCCGGTACCAGCCGTTGAGAACGCGCGTATTCCTGCAATTCATGGCGGAGCGCATTCCGGCGCTTCCGGGGTTTCAGGTGATAGGAGTGTAGCGGCGACGCGCGTGCCGGCCACATCGACGACGCCTGAAACTTGCGCGTGGCACGTTCAACTCAGCTCCTTGCTCGAGTATCCCAACAGCCATCTGGCGACGATCAGGCGATTGATCTCGCCTGCGCCTTCGAAAATATCGAAGATCCGGGCGTCACGAAACCATTTCTCGGCCAAATGCTCTTCCGTCAACGCGAGCGGCCCCAGGAGCTCCATGCATTCCTGCGTAATACGTCGCGTCGCCAACCCTCCCAGTGCCTTCGCCATCGAAGCCTCGACCATCGTTCCGTCGTCCGTCACCCCATTGCACTGCTCCGACCATTTGGCGTGCAGGATCGTCAACTCCGTGGCGTCGTGCAGCGCTTCAAGGGCAATGGCGCGATCCTGCATCGCAGAGCGCGCATTGCGTCCCTGTCCGTAGTCGATCGCCTGCCCTCCGTCGCGAAGATTCTCTCGTACCGCATCGAGCATATTGCGTGCCGTCTTGAGGCCGAACGCCGTCACCATTGCGCGAGAGCCGTTGAACACCATCAACGTTCGCTTGAAATCGGCGTCGAGCTTGTTTCTCGACGGAACCCGACAATCCTGAAGCACGAAATCCGCCGTATCCCACGCACGCATTCCCATCTTGTCGACCTGCCCGAGAGGCTGCAGGCCCGGCGTTCCCTTTTCCACGACGAACGAGCTGAACGGCCGAATACCGCGTTCGTCCGGCGGGCCCTTGAGCAATACGACAGCGCCTGCCGCCTCGCCGAAACCCGAGCAATAGATCTTTTCTCCGTTGAGGATCCACTCGTCCGTGGCTTCGTCGTATCGGGCGCTCCCAACCATCGCCCGCGGATCGGAGCCGGCGCCCGGCTCCGAGATGGCGATCGAGAGCAGCTTGCCACCAAAGCGCTCGACCTGATCCGGTGTCCCTGCATACTTGATGATTTTTGTACCCAGGAATCTGTTCGTGTCACGTCTCATGCGAACGTCCGGGTATTCCAGGTGAAGCAACGCTTGCGTGACAATCGGCCCGCTCGTTCCGGCGGGATCCGTGTCGAGCAATGCATAGGGATCGGGGCGATCCACGGACTCCGGAAGCGCGACCGGTTCCAGTTCTTCGTGATGCTGATCGTAGTATCGCGCGTACTTGCGGGCAATTGCCGAGTCTTCGCGAGCGATGTTCACCAGATATTCGTCTTTCGGTGTGAGGGTAAAATCAACCACGTTCGATCTCCTAGAGTACGATCAGACACCTGCCACGCCTTCGAGCATCGAGACTGCCCGGGCATTTCGATACCACATTTCGATCGGATGCTCGCGCACGAATCCATGCCCGCCAAAAATCTGCAGGCCTTCGTCCGCAATCAGCATCGATTGACGCGCGGCATACGTATAGGCGAGCTGCGCCGCGCGCGTAGCGTCACGGCCGCCCCCCAACTCGAACGCAGCGCGCCACGCCATCAGGCGCATGGCCGCCACCTCGATATACATGTCCGCGATCCGGAACGCGATGGACTGCTTGCTCGCCAGCGCTGACCCGTGGACCACGCGGTCCTTCGCGTAAGGAATGACGTATTCCATTACACCGCGCGACAAACCCGTCATCACGGCAGCCAGCCCGGCGCGCGACGAATCGACGATACGCTGAACGTCCGATCCCGCTTCTTCACCAAGCCGTGCTGCGGCCGACACAAACACGTCGTCGAAATGGACATCGCTCATCCCCAGCGCCCGAAGGCCAACCGTCGGCACCGGCGCTTCGACACGAACGCCCGATGCGCACCGCTCGACGATGAACGCAGCACGCCCGCCTTCGGCTTGCGCAATGACCAGGAAATGGCTGGCCACGGAAGCAAGCGGGACCAACGTCTTGTGTCCGTCGAGTCGCCAACCGTCACCATCGCGAACGGCTGTCGTCGTCAACGCGGAGATGTCCGAGCCGAAGTGAGGCTCCATCAGCGCAATCGCCGCTGCATGGAACGCATTGCCGTGAAATAGCGGTAGCAGCGTCTGGCGCTGGAGCGGCGACCCCTGGTCCAGGATGGCCTGCGCGAACGCAACCGGTGCCGCGAGCGCGAGCGCCAACGTTGCATCGGCGGCGGCCAGCTCCTCGAGCACGATAGCGTTGAGGACCGCGCAATGCGCGTTGTTCTCGGCGTCCTGCATCTGGACGAGACCGGTTGACCACAGTAAATCCAGAGTCGACGTCGGTATTGTCGAATCCCGGTCCAGTTTTTGCGCGACCGGGCGCAATTCTCCTGCCGCGAAACTTCTCATCGCGGCTCGCGCGAGTTCCTGTTCCTCGCTCAATTCGAAGGTAATCAAGTCTCTCTCCTGTTCTCCTGCACCATGCAGTTCAAGTCTTTTCTACAGTTCCCGTGCGCATCGTCTCCGACATGCGGTCTTGCCGGCGTCCGGGACAGTTCGCACTACGGCCTGCCGTCAACGATCCGCTGCCTCGCGCTTCGCATGACGGAGGATTTCCTCCGTATGTTCGCCAAGCAGAGGCGCCCGTGCGCCGACGTCGATCGTCGAACGCTCGAAACGCACCGGAAAATTCATCTGCCGGACCACACCAAATTCGGGATCCTCGTGATCCACATACACGTGGCTGCTCCTGACCTGCGGATCCGCGAAGAACTCATCCAGCGTATAGATCGGACCGAGCGCGACGCCCTCTGATTCGGCACGCGCCAGGACCTCCGCACGCGTCATCGCCGTCGCCTTCCGGCCGAGCTCTCGCCACATGTCACCGTTCCTTTCGATTCTCCTGGCGGCCGACTTCCAGGTTTCGTCCTCCATCAGATCTTCCCGATCAAATAACCGACAGGCCGCCGCAAACTGATCATCGGTCTGGATATGACCGATGACCCATCCGTCGCTCGTGCGAAGTGGGTGGTGAATGTCCAGAGGGGGCGCCTTCTGTCCGTCCGGCGTCTGGAACGTGTAATTTCCGATGTTGTCCGTGAGCCCGAACCACGAGAACGCATTCAGCAGAGACGCATCGATTCGCTGCCCCCGTCCATCGGTACGTTCGCGGTGCAGCAGCGCCGCGAGAATCGCCCCCGCGGTAATCGTTGCAGTCGATTTGTCCACCATCAGATTGCGAATCGGTTCCGGCGTGTCGCCGCGCCCCTGGAGATACATGACGCCCGTCATGCCCTGCAGCACATGGTCGTACGCCGGCTTGGACGCGTACGGGCCCGATTCGCCAAATCCCGATATCGACGTGTAAATAAGCTTCGGATTGGCACCCCGGAGCGCCTCGTATCCGAGGCCAAGGCGATCCATCACGCGAGGGCGCATGTTGTGAATCAGGACGTCCGACGACAACGCCAACTCCATGGCCAGTTCGAGATCGCGGGGCGACTTCAGATCCAGGACCATGCTTTTCTTGCCCCGGTTCACAGTCATGAACAACGCCCCCATTCCCTTATGGAACGGCCCGACTCTGCGCATCGGATCGCCTTCGGGCGGCTCGATCTTGATGACCTCCGCTCCCATGTCCGCCAGAATCTGCCCTGCCAGCGGAGCCGACACCATCGAACCCAGTTCCAGCACGCGAAGCCCTGAACATGGGCCGCTCGTCTTCGCTTCCTCGCTCATCCTTGCCTCCGGTTTTCTCATGTCTGACGCTGCATCGCACCGGCAACGACTGTCCGATACGGCAAGCCGCGTTAGCCGCTCGCTCGCCCGCGCCCGGCCACATTCCTTTAAATTCGCACTGCAAAATTATCTTTTCTGTTTTCACCACCGATGTCGCCGATATCGACACGAAAAGCACATGCCTCCATTAGCCTCGAACCGCCCGGAGCCACATCGGCTCCCCCGTCTGACGCGGCCGTAGGCCTACCGCATCGTTGTTCCGATCAGAACAGGTGGCGGATACCCACCATGGCACCCGCCTGTCCAACGCCAGCTGCGGGCACGGCCGGAACGAGGCTGCTTGACGACACCGAATAAACCGCACCGCTCCCGCTGTTCTTCATATACGCAAGCAGGCCATATACCGCCGTACGCTTGGAGAGGTTGTAGTTGGCGCGAACGACGCCCATCGTGCCGTCCGCCTCGTACGATCGGTTCCTGACGTGCGCGATCTGGGCGTCGAAGATCCACGCGACGTACGGGACCGATACGCCGAGATAGCTGAGATCGGTTCGCACTGTCCGGACATCCCCCTTGATCTCCCGGTGCAGCCATCCGCCCGCGACCTTCACTTTCCCGACGAGAACATAGCCGTTTGCCTGGTACCGCCGGTCGGTATCACCGGAACTCGTAAAAGCGACGCCACGCACACCCGGCACGACCGTCATTGCCGTTGCTCCGGCGCCGCCGCGCTGCTCGTCGTAGATGAGCGCCGCGCCCCAGTTCGCGCGGTCATATTTCAGCATCGTGGTGATCGCGCGGCACGACATCATGTCGCCCGGCAACTGCCCCCCGCAATTGCTTGCAGACAGACCATCGCGCCCGAATGAATAGCTGACGCCCAACGTCAAGTCCGAGAACTTCCCGCGATATTCAACACTGTTGTCCGCACGCGCTGCGGAAAGATAGCCATCGAACGACCCCATGCTGAACGCGGCGGGACCAATGACGTCCGCATCGGCCATACCGTAGATGGTCATGTTCATTTGCCGCCCCAGGGTCAGCTGTCCCCACTCGCCCTTTAGCCCGACAAACGACTGTCGGCCGAACAGGCGACCATTCTGAAGCGATGTCCCGGACGCCGGTGAAAAACCACTTTCGAGCGTAAAGATCGTCTTCAGTCCTCCCCCCAGGTCTTCCTCGCCACGCAACCCCCAACGCGACGGCAGGTCGCCCCCGCTGATCATCGGGAATCGCGCCATCGTGCCGCCCGTCGGTGAAGCGTGCGTAAAGAACTCCACTCCGGTATCGACGACGCCGTACAACGTAATCGCCGATTGCGCACATGCCGGCGCGCTGACACTCACCGCTACCGCAAGCAAAGCTGCTCGTTGATATCTCATGTGTCTCCTTGACCTATTCTTCTTATCGACCCAATGCCCGGTCTGCCGAACCAGGCATCGTTCGTTGAACGACTGCCGCGTCACCCCATATTCCGCAAGAGATCCAGAGCGACATCCACGATCATGTCCTCCTGACCACCCACCATGCGCCGCTTGCCGAGTTCGACGAGGATGTCCACCGTCTTCAGGTCGTACTTCTTCGCGGCCGCTTCCGAGTGCCGCAGAAAGCTCGAATACACGCCCGCATAGCCGAGCGCGAGCGTCTCGCGGTCCACCCGCACCGGGCGATCCTGCAGCGGCCGCACGATGTCGTCCGCTGCGTCCATCAGCGTGTAAAGGTCGGTGCCATGATTCCAGCCGAGCCGTTCCGCAGCCGCGATAAACACCTCCAGCGGCGCATTGCCTGCGCCCGCGCCCATCCCCGCGAGGCTCGCGTCGATGCGATCACATCCTTCCTCGACCGCAACGATCGAGTTTGCAACGCCGAGGCTCAGGTTGTGGTGCGCGTGAATGCCGGTTTGCGTCGCCGGATCGAGTACCGCCTTCAGTGCGCGGAAGCGGTCGCGAATATCGTTCATGTTCATCGCGCCGCCCGAATCGACGACATAGATGCAGGTCGCGCCGTAGCTTTCCATCTTCTTCGCCTCGACCGCCAGATTCTCCGGCGTCGTCATATGGCTCATCATCAGGAAGCCAACCGTGTCCATCCCGAGTTCACGCGCATACTCGATGTGCTGCTTCGAGATATCGGCCTCGGTACAATGCGTCGCGACGCGCACCACGCGCGCGCCGGCTTCATACGCGGCCTTCAGGTCGTGAATCGTGCCGATGCCCGGCAGCAGCAGCGTTGCGATCTTCGCGTGCTCGACGACGTCAGCCACTGCCGCGATCCATTCGAGATCGCTGTGCGCGCCGAAGCCGTAGTTGAAACTCGACCCTTGCAGGCCGTCGCCGTGCGCGACCTCGATGCTGTCGACGTTCGCGTTGTCGAGTGCACGGGCGATCGCCTGCACGCTGTCGATCGAGTATTGATGGCGAACCGCGTGGCTGCCGTCGCGCAGCGTCACGTCCGAGATGTACAGTTTCTTGCTCATGCTCGTGCTCCTGTCAGACGCGACGCATCGATTGCGCCATGCGCTCGCCCGTGGCGAGCGCCGCAGACGTCATGATGTCCAGATTGCCCGCATAGGCCGGCAGGTAGTGCGCCGCGCCCTCCACTTCGATGAAGATCGACGTCTTCAGCCCGCTGAACTTGCCCAGGCCCGGAATGTTGATCGGTGCGCTCGCCGGAATCTCGTCGAACTGCACCTTCTGCTTGAGCCGATAACCCGGCACGTAGGCGCTCACTGCCTTGGCCATCTCCTCCACCGACGCCTCGATCTCGGCGCGGCTCGCGGCCTCGGACAGCGCATAGACCGTGTCGCGCATCATCAGCGGCGGCTCGGCAGGATTCAGGATAATGATCGCCTTGCCCTTCGCCGCCCCGCCAACCACCTCGATCGCCTTCGACGTCGTTTCCGTGAATTCGTCGATGTTCGCGCGCGTGCCCGGCCCGGCCGACTTGCTGCTGATCGACGCGACAATCTCCGCGTAATGCACGTTCGCGACGCGCGAGACGGCCGCGACCATCGGAATCGTCGCCTGACCACCGCAGGTCACCATGTTGACGTTCGGCGCATCGAGGTGCGCGTCGAGGTTCACGACCGGCACGCAATATGGGCCGATCGCGGCGGGCGTGAGGTCGATCATGCGCAAGCCGGGCTTCAGCGTGCGCAGGAATGCATCATTCTTCACATGCGCGCCGGCCGACGTCGCGTCGAACACGAAGTCGATCTCGTCGAACACGGGCAGGCGCGTGAGCCCTTCCACGCCTTCGTGCGTCGTCGCGATGCCAAGCCGCGCCGCGCGCGCAAGCCCGTCCGATGCGGGGTCGATGCCGACCATCGCAGCCATCTCCAGATGCTTGCCGTGGCGCATGATCTTGATCATCAGGTCGGTTCCGATGTTGCCCGAGCCGATGATCGCCGCCTTGAGTGGATTGGGGACCATTTGCAGTACCTCGTTAGTGGAAGATCGCCCGTACCGGGGCAAAACCGTCGATGTGTGCGGTGTACGTCTGGCCCGCATGCACTTCAACCATCGGACCAAGGGCGCCCGTGAGAATCACATCACCAGCGCGCATCGGCGTCCCGACCTGGACGAGCGTGTCGGCCAGCCAGCGCGCGGCGTTCAGCGGATTACCCAAACACGCCGCGCCGATACCTTGGGACACCGCCTCCTCGCCGCAGGTCATGCGCATCGCCGCACCGGCCAGATCGAGTTTCGACAGCAGGACCGGCTGCGTGCCGAGAACGAACAGGCCCGACGACGCGTTGTCGGCGACGGTATCCACGAAACGGATGTTCCATCCCGCGATACGGCTGGCGACTACCTCGATCGCAGCCAGCGCATAGGCTGTCGCACCGATCAGATCGGCAACGGTGTGCCGCTCATGGTCGAGATCCTTCCCGAGTACGAGGGCGATCTCCGCCTCCGCCTTCGGCTGCAGCAAGCGTGTCGTATCGATCGGCTCGCCGTCGACAACGGACATGTCGTCCAGGAGCGTGCCGAAATCCGGACGATCGACGCCAAGCTGCTTCTGAACGGCCGGCGACGTCAGGCCGATCTTCCGGCCGACGATTCGCCTGCCGGCCGACACCTGACGCTGGATGTTGACCTGCTGCACCGCATAGGCGAGCGCGGCCTGCGCATGATCGTCCCGGCCTTCGAAGCGGTCGCGCACGGGAGCACAGGGTTCCTTCCGCTGTTGGGCATTCCACAGCAGATCTGCAATGACGTTTTGTTCGCTCATTTCCGGTTGCTCACTCGACCGTACCGGTCTTGAAGAATCGGGTGGCGATATCGTTGAACTCGTCGATCGCTTCGTATTGCGGCCAGTGCGCCGCATTGCCCTTCATGAAGTACAGGATGCTTCCCGGCACCTTCGCCTGCGCGGCATTGACCGATTCCGTGTCGTGGATCGGGTTGTCGTGGGTCCACAGGAACAGCGTGCCCTCCGGCAGCTTTTCCAGCGGGATCAGGCAGTCGTCGTGATGCTCGAGAATTTCATTGAGCGTCGGCAAAACAGCGCGACTCTCGGGACGCAGGTAGACGCGCAATCGCAGATCGACCAGCTCGTCGTCCACGAGGTGGCGGTTGCTCGGATGCATCAACCAGTGCATCCGTGCCTGCACCGATTCGTAGGTCGGCGTGTTGTCGATGTTGCGTTTGTTCAACCCGATAAAGGTCTGCAGGTCCTGTTTGCCCTTCTCCGTCACGATGGGGATGCCACCGGCGGTGTTGAGCATCAGGCGCCGCACCCGATGGGGATTCGCCGCGGCAAAGTGCCCGGAAACCCAGCCGCCGAGCGACTCGCCCGAAAGGTGAGCCTTTTCGATTCCGAGTGCATCCATCAACTCGCCGAGCTGTTCGGCCAGCATGATCGGGCTGTACTGCCGCACCGGCTTGCTGGACAGGCCGTGGCCCACGTAGTCGAAGGCGATGACGTGGAAATCCCGCGACAGCGGTACGATGTTTTTTGCGTACGCTTCGAGATGGCCGTTGATGCCATGCTGGAAGATGATCGTTTCGGGATTGCCTTTCCCGGCTTCGGCGATGCGGATCGTGCCGAAGTTCTTCGTGTCGACATGGCGGATTTCCGCGCCGAGCATATCAAGCCAGAGACTCATCGATTTTTCCTTCAGGAAGAGCGGACACAGCAACGCCACCCCTGCGGATTCCGCAGGGGTGGCGTTGAACGACAGATTGACGTGTGGGAACAGGCCGCGCGCTGACGCGCACGCAGCCTTAGCGTGACGGTGGGGTGTTCAGGCTCATATACGCGCGGGCAATCCTGGACCACTGCTCGACGGTGAAGCGCGTGTATTCCGGATCGTTGCGCAGGAACCGACGCATCACCATCCCGCGATAGATGCTCTGGGTGATATTCAGCACGGTGCGTGCCGGCTCCTCCTCCAGCCCGGAACGCAACAACGCTTCCATCCAGGCCTTCTCGATAGGCAGCCGGTACTTGCGCGAGATCGCGCGTACCTTCTTTCTCAGTTCGGGTTCGTGATCGCCAAGATTCAATAGCGACACCGCGATGAGGAAGTTCGGCCCCAGGTAGAAGTTGGACGAATCCCGCATGAGCGCATCCAGCACGTCGTCCCCGGCATTCAGACCATCGATCAGCTTCATGCTGGTTTCGGTCGATGCCTCGTAGAGCTGTTGCAGCGCCGCGAGGACCAGCGCTTCCTTGGTCGGGAAATGATGTGTCTGGGCACCGCGCGACACATTGGCCGTGGCCGCGACCTGCTCGACCCGGAATCCGGCGTAGCCCTTGTTCATCAACTCGCTGACGGCGGCTTCCAGTATTCGCGCGCGTGTCTCTTCGCGTCTTTCGGCCTGGGTGCGACGTCGCTCTGGAACTTTTTTTGTCATCGTAACGTGTTGAGTCTACCGGAGGCGATATTACACTACCCCACCCGGCGACTTGGCAACCCGTCTCGATACTCGGCTGCAGTTCGAGCCGTGCCAGCATTCGACAATTCCGCGTCCTCATCGCGCAATCCCCCACAATGGAGCGGGAAACTCGGCTTCATTTGCCGACGCCTCGGGATCCGCGGCCGTCAGGAAATCCCACAGGCGTTCGAATACGGCACCGGAACTGACCTGTCTCGAGCCGACCTCGTCCCGGGTCAGGCAGGCGGCTTCGGCTTCCCGTTCGTTGACCATGGACCGCACCAGTGTCTCGATGCGGGCGGCATCCTCGAGACACCACGCGAAGCCCGCGGCCAGTTCGATGCTCGGTCCCACCGTGACCGCGCCGTTCGCGCGCATGATCACGGACGGGGCATCGTCAAGACGAGCGGCCAGTTGCTCAGCCAGCCCGTCGTCGCGCAACAGGCGCGGGTCGTCCCAGAACTTGCACGCCGCGTTGAACGCGCCAACGCCGTGCCTGGGCTTGGGCACAATGCTGAGCGTGGACAACGCCACCAGGTTGGGCGGCATCACGCGGCATACTCCGCGGACGTCCGGACGCCGCTTGTAGATCTGCTGATGGATCCGAACCTCGCCCAATACGCCCGGCGGAAGCGGTGCGTCGATGCGAACGACCGTACCCGGCTCGTTCACACCGATCAGCCCCATCGGCCTGGAAGCGCAGACCAGGAAACTGTCCTCGTCGATGCGGGCACTGCAATGCCCCCACGCCTGCACCAGACCGTGGCGCGCGAGCGCCCGCGCCGCAACGCGTACGCGGCGCTCCAGGATTGTCAGATCGACGCCGCTCATAGCGAGTGCGCTCCAGCGTCCACGAAGACCCGACCGTCCTCGATCTTCACCGGCCAGCTGCGGAGCGCATGCTCGCAGGGCATCGCGCAAGGTTGGCCGTTGCGAACGTCGAACCGTCCGAAGTGCCAACTACATTCGACTTCGTACCCTTCCAGCGAGCCGTCTTCCGACAACGACGCATCCCCGTGCGAGCAAATGTCGTCGGTGACGAAGAACTCGCCATCGACGCAGTAGATCGCCACGGCGTGCCCCGACGGCAGCGCGCCGCGACGGATCTCGCCGTTGGCGACGTCATCGGTCGCACACACATCGATCATTTCAGCGGTTGTACTCATCTTGATCCTCACAGCATCGCGCTGCCGCCATTGACGCTGATCACCTGACCGGTGACAAACGCCGCCTCCGGCAATGCCAGATACCCCACCATCGACGCGACTTCCTCGATTTCGCCCACGCGGCCCATCGGAATGACGTCCACGAATTGCTGGGCGAGCGCGGGATTCGCTTTCTTCACCTTCGCCCAAACGTCCGTATTCACCGCGCACGGCGCCACCGTGTTGACGGTAATGCCGTTGAGGGCAAACTCGCGTGCCAACCCCGTCGTCAGCCCGTGCATGCCGCCCTTCGCGGCGTTGTAACCCGCGTGAGCGGGCAAGCCATTGCGAACCGAGTCGGCGCCGATGTTGACGATCCGGCCGTACTTCGCGGCGACCATATCCGGCAGGAACGTCCGGCTGCACCAGATGACGGTCCACAGATTCCGGTCGATGGTCGCCTTGAGTGTCTCCGGCGTATGCTCCAGGAACGGCCGGATCACGCCCCCGCCCGCGCAGTTGACCAGGATCTGCGCAGGGCCAAAGTACTTGGCGACCGCACGATGCAGCGATTGCGCGCCGCGCTCCTTCGACAGGTCCGCCGCATGCACCGCGATCGATTTGCCGAACGACTTCGCGAGCCGATCGCGCGTGGCAGATAGCCCTTCCCGGTCGATGTCCGAAGCCACGACCCTGGCACCGAGTTGCAGCAACCGCTCGACGATGCCGAGCCCGATGCCGTGAGCTCCGCCGCTAACGACGGCCACTTGCCCATCCAGACTGGTCTGTTTTTTATTCATCACGCTCAACCCGCCACCTTCTGAATCCTGGGCGTCATCTCGACGTCCTCTCGTTCGATGGGACCGCTGCGGCCGAATTGGCCATCCGGCACCGCGCCCCACACGTCAAGCGACTCCGGGACGGGTTCCAGGTAGCGCGGCGGCCGCGCACCGTGTTCCGCGAATTCCTCCATGCCGAAGCTGTACTCGACGGTGATGCCGTCCGGATCGAGGAAATAGAAAAACACGCTGTCCGAAGGCGGGTGCCTGCCCGGACCAAACACGACCTTTACGTCGTGCTTCTTGATCCGGTAAAGCGCCTTGCCGATGTCGTCGATGTCCGTGACCATGAAGTTCACGTGATGGAACTGACTGCTGCTCGCGGGACCAACGGCGAACGTGTGATGGAACGGGTTTGGATGACAGCGCATGAACACGATGCGATCCTCGATCAGGTCCGAAATCCGGAATCCGAAGTCGCGCACCAGCGCGTCGCGGCTCGCGTCGAAATTCTCGGCGCTGATCACCACATGGCCGATGCGTGCGATCTTCGCGACCGTCGGCACGAACGGTTTGCTCAGGTGCATGTTGCCGGCGAACAACTCGAACAACAGGCCACTGTGCTGCTCCCGTACGCGAAAACCCGGCCCCTGCTTCATCTGCCTGGCTTCGTCCTCCGGCACCCATGTCGGTGCCATTCCGAGCCGCTCAAAATGTTCGAAGGCGGCCCGCACATCGCTTTCCTGCTCCAGCTCGAAACCGACGCGCTTGAGCCCGTGCGTCTCCGCCTGGTAGAGCAGGATGTTGTGATGATCCCTGCTGCACCGCAGGTAAGCGACGTCGGCATCCTGCTGTACGACCTCGAGGCCGACGATCTTCTCGTAGAACGCCACCGACCGGGCCAGGTCGGTAACGTTGATGGCGGCATAGCCGAGCTTCTTGTAGCGGAAAGGAAGCGTGATATCCATGATCGAACTCTCTCAGAGAATGATGCTCACTCGCCCATGGGGGCGCAGCGCCTCAAGGTCCAGGAAACAACGCTTTTCGACGATCCGGAGCTGCCCGTCGACACGGCGCAGGCGATAGTGCGAGCTGCCGACGTACGCATCGTTGTTACCGAATTTCATCCGGTAGGTCACGAACGCCGTGGCGACCTTGATCTCGTCCGGGCCGGCCTCGAGGATGCGGACGTTGCTGACCAGATGGCGCGTTCGAGAACGCGGGTACTCCGAGTGGGCGGTCTTCTTCATCAACCGGATCACCCGTTCGCGCAACCTGACAGGATCGTCCGCGATGTAGAACAGGCTATCGTCTGCATTTGCGGTGCGCGGCAGGTCGGGCGACGGCACGAAATAGCTGCCGTCGTCGGTAAACAGTGTCAGCCAGTCGTGGAGCTGCCACGTGTCGAGCAGCTCCGCTTCGTGGTACAGGAGATCTTCCACTTCCGTTCTCGTCACGTATGCCACGAACTCACTGGAAGACGGGATACGCACGGATTCTTTTTCGATAGTGACGGCATTCATGCGCATATCCTCAGGCTGAAGTTTCCGACGAGAGCTGACGGACGTTTGACTGCGGGGTCAGTGAAGCGCTGATGTACTGGTTCCACTGCGTCCAGAAAGCGCGCATCTGCAATTCGTCGTCGTAGTTGGGCGACTCTTTGCCCATGCCCTTGGAGATGTCGCTCCACGGAACCAGGCGGTAATTGTTGAAACCGTTCTGGCACGATTCCAGCGCCTCGACGTCGTCCGGCGTCGCGAATCCGCCCGGCCCGAGGAACTCGAGGAAGTTGCTGAGCCTGAACTTCTTCGCCCAATCAGACTCTTCGTTGGGCGCGAGCGACCAGCCATTGACCAGCATGTAGTTCGGTGACTGCGGGTAGAACGTCCGTACCGTGATCGCCATGATGTCGTTGATGACGAGATTCGGGAAAATCAGGAGGTTCCGGTTCTTGTGCGCCATACGATCGGCCAGCTTCTCGCCGTGCAGCTCGACGAGGCGCGCGTAGATCTGGTCGATCTCCTTCTGTCCTTCCTCGCCCCAGAGCGGTATCCACGACGCAATCGGACGGCCCCACGGCGCGGTGTATTCGAGCACCGCGTGGCCGTTACCCAGATCGTAGCTCGTGCCTTCGAGCTTCGTGCTCGACAAGCCGCCGTTGGTGTTCTTCAGATAGTCCAGGTAGGTCGCGTGCGTACTGACCGCGTGATAGCCGTCCACGCTGTTTTCCACCAGCAACTTCCAGTTCGCGCGAATGGCGTATTCCTGCGAGCCGCTGGAGATCGCCATGCCGCTCTCCGAATACTTCGACACCAGATCGAGGTATTCCTTAGCGCCTGCCAGATAGTCGGGCAGCGGTTCCACCTCCGCATTGAAGCTGACGAAGCAGAAGCCCGCGTAAATGTCGAACTGAGGCACCGGCACCAGGTTGCCCGCGCCGCTCGCGATGAAGTCGGCGCAATACCGTTCCTTGCCCGGCTGGCTCTTCAAGTTGCCATCGCAGCCGAAAACCCAACCGTGATAGAAGCACTGGAAGTTTTTCGAGTTACCGGCCCGATCCCGGCAGACGGTCGCGCCACGGTGCGGGCACGTATTGAAAAACGCATTGATCCGGTTGTCCGTTCCCATCGTGACCAGCAGGTTACGACGCGCAATCGTGCGGGTGACGAAGTCGCCCGGCTTCCTGAACTCCGAGACATGCCCGACATAGAGCCAGCATTTGTCGAAGATCTTCTCGTATTCGTCAAACAGAATCTGCTCGCTGACAAACGCCTCCCGGGACACCCGGAACTGTAGATTCTTCTCGTCAATCTCTACCAACTTCGTCTCACTCGCCATGGTCTTATCCTCGCGATCTGGATCGTGCGCGCTCAGAGCACGCAATTACGTAACGGGATGCCCGAATCGGCGAGTTGCCGAGGGTCCACCCGATTTCCCTGTTTTACCCAACGGCGTGCGACCGCCATGTCCTTCGGCGAATTGACGGACGAGCAGCCGGTGACATGCCCCCCTTCGTCCAGCCAGAAAATACTGAACGCGTCTCCGTTCTCGTCACCCCGGATGATTCGCGTCCCGCGTGTCGCATTCCCGACAACCTGAAGGTTTGTCCGCCCCTGATCGGACCAGAACCACACCGGCGATTCGTAACGCACGGACTCGCCCAGTAGGTTCCTGACCACATTCAGCGAATGATCCTGAGCGTTGGCCCACGTCTCGATCCGCCCAAACCCGTCGCCTGTCGATTGCGAAGCGATATCGCCCACGGCGAAGATTCCCTCTATCGCGGTCTGACCATATGCATCCACCCGCACACCGGCAGCATCGGTAATGCCAAGGTCGTCGAATCCGCCAACGTTCGGCGTTACGCCGATTCCGACCACCAGGTTGCGCGCCGCGACCGCGCTGCCGTCGGACAGCGTCAGATAGCCATCCTCGAGTGGTCCCGTCACGTGGACCCGATAGCGGACATCCACACCGTTACGTACATGCGCGCTGTCGAGGTAACGGGATACCACCTCGTCCACGCTTCGAGACATCAGCCGATCCGCGCTCTCTATCACGGTCACCTGGCATCCCAGCGCGCGCGCAGCCGCGGCAACTTCCAGCCCGATTACGCCGCCTCCCACGATTGCGATGGGCGCACCGCCTTCCAGGTCCACCCGAAGCTTTTGGGCGTCTCCAACCGTACGCAGGTAGCGCACCCGGGCAGGGTCGGCGACCGCCGCCGGCAACTGCCGAGGATTCACTCCCGTCGCGATCACCAACCGGTCGAACGTGATCGAGCGCCCGTCGTCCAGCAAGACCTGGCGCAGGCTCGCGTCTGTCCGGACGACCTTGCGACCGAGGTTCAGCTCAATGCCATGGCTCTCAAACTCCGCATGCGTCTTGATCAGCCTGAGTTCCGCCGACTCCGGCCGCAGCATTTCCTTCGACAGTTGTGGCCGCTCGTAAGGAAGATGCGGCTCCTCACCAATCAACGCGATCTCACCGTCGAAACCACCGCGGCGCAGCCCGAATGCAACCGTCGCACCGGCCTGGCCTGCTCCAACGATCACAATCCTCTTGATACTTTCGTTCATCACGATTCCGCCTGATTGCTTCCGGTTCCCTCAACTCACACAATACAAACAGACTGGCCCGTCTGTTTTTTGCAATTGTTGTGCTGTTACGTGTTCGTGTCAACTCAAGGTGCTTATATTTCGCTGCTGCGATGCAGCAGCAACACACGCTACCGTCATGCGTCGCTGAAGGCCCGGATCGCGACGATCACGCCGCACACGCCCCACATCCAGACCTCGAAAGCGATACGCCACGGTAGCGGCGCAGCCTTGATCTCCATGAAGTGCAATATCACTGCGCGCCCCTTGACTGCCGCGATAAACATGATGGCCGCAACCGCCGTCAATCCGCCGGCCAAACCATGATGCTCTGCGAGAAAGCCGCTACACAGCGTGGCCAGCATCAAAAACAACCACACGAAAAACGCCCGGGCCGAAGTCGTATGAGCCGTTTCCATCACTGCGCTCCTACCAAGTAAAGCATCGGAAAAATGACGATCCAGAGCAAGTCGACCATATGCCAGTACAGCGCACCCGACTGGATCCACTCAAACAACGGTCCCTCATGCACGGGCTCGCGACCAGCCCTGAACCAGAGCGTCCCAAGAATGATCATTCCAGCGACAAAGTGAATGAAATGCGCGCCGGTCAGCACGAAATAAAACATGAAGAAATCGTTGGTGAGCATACTGATGCCGTGAGAGAACTTGTCGAAGTACTCAGTCAGCTTCGTCACCCCGAAGCCGGCACCGATCAACATCGCCAACAGCAACCAACGTCGAACCTGACCTACCCGTGCGCGCCGTGCGGCATCGACCGCACATGCCACGAACATGCCGCTCGTCATCAAAATCAACGTATTGAGCAATCCGAGCTCGATGTTCAGACTGTGAGACGAGACGTCGAACAGTTTGAGCTGGCCCCTTCTCTCCGTCATGAACGCTACGAAAAACGCGCCGAAGATTGCGATATCGGCGATGATGAAGAACAAGATCCCGGGCACCGACGCGGCCCGGGCACCTTGCCGCGAAGCTTCGACCCTCCCGCCTGCCGAAGCCGGGGAACCAAAATTAGTCATAGAGGCTCGCCAAGCGATGAGATCACGCGTTCGACAGACGGGCACCGACCGATTGGTGCGGCGCTACTTTCCCTGCCAGCTTCAACCGGTCCGCACGCTCCTGCTCAAGCCGTGGCACCGCCTTGAAGACGTAAAACGTGATCAGAAGGATGTATCCGAACCAAACGAGGAACTCGACCCAGAAATTCAGCCAACCCTGGCGGGCGAATAGTCCCGTCTTGAAGACAGGCATCATCAACTCGAAAAGAAAGCTCAGGCCGGCCCAAATCGAATACCAGCAGGCCCAACGGGGAAACAGCGGCTTCTTGCGCGGGTCCGTCAGGCCTGCCATCCCGATCGCAACCATGGGGATGGTCGTGATCGCATAGAACATATCGATCAACAGCCAGCCCATGTCGTAGAGCATCTGCAGCGTGACCGGCGAAAGTACGTCAGGACGATATGCCCCCGTCAACCAGAAGACGGACGATGTCACCAACGGCACGACCGTCAAGCCACCGCCCCACATCTGCAAGATCGAAAGGACATTGTTTTCCTCGGGATTGATCCATTCCATCACCTTGGTGATCGACAAGGTCCAAGGCAAATACAGCACGCCAAAGAGCATCGCTCCAGCCATACCGGCACGGACTTCGTTGTAGTGATGGCGGAAGAAATCGGCCATCTGTTCCGGCGTGCGATCAGCGGGGATCGGTGGAATGTTGTATCCGAGCATCCCCCAACAAAGCAGGAAAGCGGCAAGAAAAATCGGCCCGCAAAGTGCACAAAGCCGCCAGTACCTGAAATATGCGCGGTTGCTCATCGTTGAATCCATCATTTCTCTCCTTCGCGTTGGTGGTGTGTCTCTGACAACGTAGAACTGCCGTTCACTTTTTCTGGATCTTCTTGCTTATCGATGAGCTTATGCGCGCCCCATCAGACGGTTTGCAGCCAGCTCTCCACTGAACACGGCCGCTTCGACGCCCGCGTGTGCGAAATAGTCCCCGGCCAGATAAATGCCCTTCGGCATTTCGCGATGCAGCGAGTTCAGCATTGCATAGTGTCCAGGGCCTGCGATCGAGAGACCGCGCTTGTAGCGAAACAGGTGAACGAAGGTCGGTTCCGGTGCCGCGCCAAAGACTTCCGTTACCGCAGCAAGCGCCTCGCGCTTGATGTCGTCGTCCGTCATCTGTTTCAGTGGCGGGGTATAGAAGTAGACGCCCACCGCTTCGCCTCCAGGCGGAACCGCATTCGGATGTCTTTTGCTCTGCAGGACGCAGGCTCCCCAGTTTCGAAGATCGTTAGCGGGCAACGCAACGCTCACCGGGAAGTTCGGCCATGGATTCCTGGCGTAGCAGACTTGAACGTGTGCATACTCGGAATACAGACATTTTCTAAGCTTTTCGGTCGACTGCTCCGACACAACGCCCGCAAGCAGATCGGCTGAAACACCGGGCTCTGACGCGAGAATGACCGCATCTGCGGTGTGAAGCTCGTTGTTCGACGCAATCGTGAAGTTTCGATCGTTCTTGTAGACGCCCTTCACCGGGCTCGACAGATGGAGATCGAGACCCGACGCTGCTTCAATGAGCCAGTCACAGATCTGGCCCATGCCCTTGGGAGGAACTTGCATTGAGAGTTTGTAGAACTGCTGAATGATGGCCTGATAGAGCGGTGTCGAAAGCCAGTTCATCGGTACCGCATACAGGAAACCCATGTACGGAACCGTAATGTAGTTATGCCCCTTCTTCCCGAGAACTCGCATGGACCAATTCTCCAGGTGCTCGCCGTTGTCATGCTTCGCGAGTTCCGCACCATCAAAACAGGTTTTCGGACCAGAGGAAAACAGTTGTCCCAGAACACCCAGACCGATTCTGAGCTTATCGAGCGTACTGAAGACAGGTAACTTCAGGAAACTCAGCACCTGATCAAAGTCCACGGTGTAGCGCTGTCTGTCCCAATCGACGACATGCGTCTTGGCATCCCATGCAACCAGATCGCCGTGATGGCCCATCTCCTTGAGAATCGCCTGCGTTCGCGGATAGATTCCCCCCCATGAGGAACAACGCACCGGAGCCGAGATTGAATCCGTCACGATGGACCTGGCTCGTTCGCCCGCCTACATGATCCTGGCTTTCGAACAACGAGACCTCATGCCCGTGCTTTCGCAGGGTATATGCAGCGGTACATCCGGCCGGGCCGGCGCCAATGACAGCAACCTTCACGATCTTTCCTCCAAGTCACTACGACGCCCCGAAGCTATTGAAACGGGACTGCCGGGCTTACATTCGACCAGTTGCATATTCATCGCTTGCGCTCGCACGCACATGTACGGTCGGCAAGCTCAATGGGAAGCGCGCCAAGATGTCCTCGACAACCATTCTCGCGACTTCCGCGCATGCGGCCGTTCCCCCCGATGCCCATGGTTTTACTCCGTCACCAACGTTCCAAAGATTGCCGACAGGTGTCTGACTCGGCAGGTCGTATCCGGTAACGGCACGCTGAGCGGGCCATTCATGCGCGGTGACGTCGATGGCAACGATCCTGGCGTTGTCGAAGCCGGGAAAATGCTCGCGGAGATCCTCAATCAGCAGTGCCGTTTCCTTCTCCACATCGAACTGTCCGCAGGGTGGTTGCGGTACCGACGCACCGCAATACAGGTGCCATCCGGGAGGCGCGCGCTTGAGCTCCGGTGCGCTGAAATTCGCCGCATACACCATGCGTCTTGTCTTTGCGAACAGCGCCAGCCCGGGAAAATGCGCAAGCGGTTGCTGGCTGGCGAAGTGGACCGTGATGATTGCAGCGGGATTGGTCGCATCGCGAACCGACTGCACGTAGCCGCGTGGCAACTGCTTCTCCTCGGCCAACAGGGTTGTCTGCAGCGGGCCAATGTTGCTTACGACGATGTTGCAGGGAACAGTCGTCAGTATTCCGCCCTTCTCGATCACAACGGCATTGACCAAGCCCTCGGCGGAGAACCGGAGCTCCTTCACGGGAGCCTCGAGCCAGACCTCTCCGCCCTTCGACGCAATCAGATCGACCAGCGGCTTCCACACTTCTATCGTTCCGCCGGGCGGAAGTCCGAACTTCTTGAATGCCGTGTCCTTTGTGAAGTAGTGCAGAAAAACATCCGCGTGAAAGATCTTGCTATTTGCCGCAAACATCGCGCCCACCGCGTTGTCGATAAGCCCGTGGACCAACGTGCTACACGTAAATCTGCTCAACCAAGCGAAGAGCGACTGCCCCTTCTTTGGAGCAAGCCACGGGACGAGACCCGTAATCGCGGCAATTGCCTTGGGTCCAGTATTTCGAAGCCATCCTCCGATTCCTTCCGATACGTTGACGTCTTTCCCGTTCACTCGCAGAACGGTCGACGCACGCTGGGGAACATAGAGATCAAGAGGAAGCCCCAGATCCTCGCAGGTCTTCGCAACGGCGCCATCCACTTCGATGATCAACGCGCCCGTATTGCACAGGAAGCCATCGACTTCTCTCGTCGATGCCCGTCCACCCACGCGGTCGAGCGCTTCGACAAGCAGCGTTCGATAACCCAGATAGGCGAGTCGGGCAGCCGCACATATGCCGCCCGCACCGGCGCCAATCACGACGGCATCGAAACTCGAAGGTTCAGCTTGCATACATTGCTCCCGCAATCGAATCAAAGAACATGCGACATCACACTAGAACCGTTTTGTATAGGAGACCGCCACGTGAAACATCGAGTCGGTAACCGAAATCGGCACGCTACTACCGGTGCTCCCGCTACTGGCCACGCGCTTCGGAAGCGAATAGCCGAGCGCGAAGTCGATCGTCCCGCCTCGATCAAACGTATATGCGCCACCTGCCGTGATGCTCGTGGTCGGTGTCGAAGGGATGATGGCAAGCAATCCCGAACCAGGCGCCGCCTCCTGCGCATAGTGAAAGCCGCCACGGAATGTCCAGTTCGGGTTATATCTGTATTGCGCGCCAATGGAGAATACGTTGACGTCCCTGTAGTTCAGAGGGAGTGCCAAGGAAATTCCCTTGCCTGATCCATCCTGGGTGAACACGACGCGCAAACTACTCATCACATCGCGCCAGAATACGCGCTGATAGTCTGCCGCGACCGTGAACCGATCCGTTAGGTCCTGGCTGATACCGACCGTAAACGAAGCAGGCAACTGAAAATCGACGATATGTACCATGCCGCCGATCGGAATATTGCCAGCGGAAGCACTGACGGCGGTAACCTGAGCACGCCCGGTCAAATCGCTTACGTGAGTCTTGAATTGGTACGCGAGCCCCAGCCTCGTCCTCGGCGTGGCCTGATAGGTCAACCCAAGCTTGCCACTCACGCCCCAGCCATCGGCCGCGCCACCAGCGATCTTGTTGTTGCTGAATTGCAGTTGAGCGCCTGAAAGACCGGGAACACTCATTAACGACGACAACAATCCGCCCGAAAGCCTCCCCTGAGCCCCAAGCATGCCGAGTTGGGAAGCGTCGAACAGCAGCCCCATATTCGCCGCGATCAAGACAGCTTCCACAGCCCCGCCGACGGTAAGCTTGTCGGTCGCTTGATACGCGATTGAAAAGGGGATCTTCAAGGCCATGAGACGGGAGAAATTGTCCAGTCCCGTGTCTACGTTATTTGTCGTCGTTCGAGAAATAAAGCTGCTGGTGCCATACTCCGTCCCGACGCCAGACGACGCAAACACGCCAATTCCCAGCGCATAACGCCGATATCGCCACAAGTAGGCCAGCTCAGGCGCATAATAGGGCCCGTTGTTCCTGCCCCGTGTATGGGAATCGGCGATCTCCCCGGTCGCTTCATTTTTTGTCTTGACGTTAGCCGAGATAACCCCGGCACCGAGCTCGGCATAGCTTCCCTCGCTCGTGAGTCCAAGCGTGGCAGGATTCACCATCATGCCCGCCAGGCCGACATTACTGGCCGCGGCTACCCCACCCATCGCGAGCGAGCTCGCCCCGTAGGCACTGATATTGAATGCGTCTTGCGCCCAGACCGGTTCACTCGAAAATTGGGCGACCAGACACCCTGCTGCCAAGGCAGCATGTGCTCCCTTCATGCTTTGTCTCCGATCTTTTATATCTGTTGTCTCGTTGTGCGGCGTGATCGCCGCTCCCAACCGGTGTCCATGTCAATGAACGGTCTATTGATATGGACTCCATATCGTATTGGCTATGCTGCTACCGGACTGACTGGCGCTTAACGGGCTCCGCTATCGGTGAACTTGTCGTAGAACACTTTGTCGACCGGAATGCCATGTCGGCCAAGCGTGGTTATCGCCGCGTCGATCATGAGCGGCGGGCCACACAGATACCCCTCGGCCCCGGTGCAGAACCCGGCGTCGATGTGGTCGGTGACCAGCCCTCGCGCACCACGCCAGTCGCTGTCGATCGGTTCGTGCGACAGTACCGGAATGAACCGAAAGTCGCCTTGCCAGTGGGTGGCAATATTCTGGATAGCGCCCAGCTGGTACAGATCAGCCTGCGTCCGCGCGCCGAACAACAGCGTGCAGTTGCGCTTGATGCGGTTGACCCTTGCATGTTCAAGAACGCTCATCAGCGGCGCCAGGCCGCTGCCGCCGGCAACGCACACCATCGGAGCATCGCCGCCCCGCAAATGGAAGGTTCCCAAAGGTCCCTCCATTTCCAGCGGCGCCCCATTCAATTGCCCGCTGAACAGCGCCTCGGTGAACTCACCGCCCGGAACCTTGCGGATATAGAACTCCAGCGTCGTCCTGCCTTTGCGTTGCGGCGCGTTCGCAAAAGAGTAGGATCGGGCGCGACCGGCACCGGTCTTGCGCAAATTCGCATATTGACCGGCCGAATAACTGACGGGACGGTCCGTCTGCACCGTCACCTTCAGGATGTCATGTGTGAGCAGCTCCGTCGCCATGATGTTCGCAGCATATTTCTCGGGCGGCAGGAGATCGGCAGCAGCCGGCTCGATCTCCACGACGGTCAGTTCGTCGCGAGGAAACGCCTGGCACGCGAGGATATAGCCGGCGTCCAGTTCATCCTTGGACAGCGTGTATCCGAACGGCGTCGCTTCTCGAACCCGCCCTTGCTTCAGGCGGCTCTTGCACGACGCACAGGTGCCGACCGTGCAATCGTGCGGATAGGCGATGCCATTGGCCAGCGCGGCCTCCAGCAGCGTCTGACCCGGCACGAGTTCGACCGTCACGTCTTGCGGAAGGATTCGCAGTTGCTTCGGCTTTGCTTTACCGAAGACAGATTTCAGAAGGTCTCGCATCACACCACGAAAAATTTGGAGTAGCCGGTTACGCCAGGCGTCGAAACGCCTGCCGAGTCAACGCGACCACGATGACTACAGAAACGACGGCGAACACCAGCGCAGGCGCCAATCCGATCAGGGACGCAAAATTGGCGTCGCCCAACCGGTTGTTACCGAACGTCAGCGCGCGGTTCGGCGCGAACAGAGCCGCCGCATAAAAAAACGTATTGGCCCAGCCAACTCCCACGGTCAACCACCCGATGCGTCGCTCACTTCCGTGCTCGAATTCGAGCACGGGCAGCACCAGCGCCACCAGCACGATCAAGAACGCATTGAGCAACTGCCCGATATGGAAGCGAACCCACGCACTGCTGCTGCCGGGCAGGTCGAAAGCGAACAGCTTGCCGGGCCATGCTTCCAGACCGCCGATCAGGCTGACCAACAATCCGATCCCCGCCAGCAGGCCGATCAGGAGGATCAGCATGCCGTGGCCGATCATGCGTCGCTGGCGGTCCCTGGTCGGGTTTGGCCCGAAACTTGAGGTAACAGTCACATCGCTCTCCGTTCAGTCCGCCGTTCAGCCGTTTGCCAACGAACCCGCGCCCGGTCGCCTCGGGCTGCCGGGCGGCTCGTCGAACCAGTCGTCCCACCCGGCGCTCTGGTTTTGCTCCATCGCCAGTCGGCGCTCCGCCGGCGTAGCAAACTCGTTGTCCCAGCGTCGCAGCGCCGGCTTGATGATTCGGCTGTACCAAAGCGGGGGAATGAAGCCCGAAAGAAAGCAGACGATAATGCTCGGCATGATGATCGCCTGCCTGTCCGGCACCAGCTTGTAGTACGGGATATAGGAATTCAGGTGGTGGTCGGCGTGATTGGTGATCTCGAACGCATACAGGCGGGAAAGCGTCCCGTAGTGGTTCCAGACGTGTCGCTTCTCGATCGGCGTGCCCACCACACGAATCTGTCCGAAGTGCTGGTAGTAATTGAATGCCTCGACCCAGAAACGCGCGATCACCATCGCGATCAGAGACAGGCCGGCTGCCTTCCAGCCGCCAATCACATACAGGATTGCCAGGAACACGGCGACTGCAAGGATCGCACGCCAGAGCGAGTGGCGAATCGACCAGCGCGAATGGCCCCGCTTTTCCAGCGTGTCCGAATCCAGCTTCAACTCGAGACGGGTCGACTCCCACATGGATTGGGCAACGAACCGGTACAGATTGGTGCCCCGACGCGCCGTGTCGCAATCGTCAGCAGTCCCGACATCGCGGTGATGACCGACCACATGAACCTCCATGCGCATGGTGTCGAGGAATGCGATCTGCCCGTAGCGTCCGACGAAGCGCGCAAGGCGCCCACGCGAGTGATACAGCTCATGGGTCGCGGGCACGCCGGGTACGACCGACAGCCAGGCCATCCCCGCCACGCCGGCCGCCATCTGCAACGCGGTCAAATTGTGATGGCCGACCGACCAGGCAAAGACGCCGTACATGACCGGCAGCAGAAGCGTCGAAATCCAGACCGGCAGATAGGCCCAGAAATGACTCTTCATCCTGCGCGCTGACAGATCGAGCGGAAGCAGCGCGTCGAGGATCGCGATCGTCGGGAACGCGGCAATTGCGATCCACGTGAAATCCGCGCCCCGGTAAAACCCCCAGACCGCCAGCACCTGCACGAGCGGGGCAAAGTAGTACTTGATGTATTCCCACATGATGATCAGTCTCCTCCTGAACGTACAAACCTCGAGTCCGATATGCGCTCAATCGTCGAGCAACGCGCAGACCGTCTTGGTTTCGGTGTACGCGGACAATCCCTCTTCCGACACCTCACGGCCCCAGCCCGACTGCTTGAACCCGCCGAATGGCGCTGCCGCGTCGATCACGCCATGACAGTTGATCCATACCGATCCGGCCTGCAAACGGTGAGCCACGCGATGCGCCTTCTTGATGTCACGCGTCCAGATATTGGCGGCAAGGCCATACGTCGTATCGTTGGCAAGGCGAATGGCTTCCGCCTCGTCCTTGAAGCGGATCACGCTCACGACCGGACCAAAGATCTCCTCTTGCGCGATCCTCATCGACTGGTCCGCATCGGCGAACACGGTCGGCTGCATGAAGTAGCCTTTCTCGCCGATCCTCTGGCCACCGCAGACGAGCCGGGCACCCTGCTCGATGCCCGACTGCACGTAGCCGAGCACCCGCTCCTGTTGCTTGCGGGACACGAGCGGCCCGAGCATCGTGTCGGCTTCCAGCCCGTTGCCCACCTTGAACTGCGATGCCATCGCAGCGACGGCTTCGACGACACGGTCATAGACGCTTTCCTGGACGAACAGTCGGCTGGCCGCGAAGCAGATCTGCCCGGAATTGAAGAAGACCGCAAGCGCCGCACCCAGACCGACCTGATCCAGATCCGCGTCAGCGAAGACGATGCTCGGCGACTTGCCGCCCAACTCCAGCGTGACGCGCTTCATGTTGCCCAGCGAGTATTCGACGATCTTCTTGCCGACCACCGTCGATCCCGTGAACGTGATCTTGTCGACGTCGGGATGACGCGCCAGCGCCTCGCCGGCCTCATGGCCATAGCCGTTGACGATGTTCAGCGCACCTTCCGGCAGCCCTGCCTCCAGGCACAGTTCGGCCAGGCGGAGCGTGCTGAGTGGTGTCATCTCGGTGGGTTTCAGCACCATCGTGCAGCCCGCTGCCAGTGCCGAGGCAATCTTCCAGGAGCCCAGCGCGAGCGGGTAATTCCAGGGCGTGATCGCACCAACCACCCCCACCGGTTCGCGGCGCGTGTACGCGTGGTACTCCTTCCCGTCGAACGAGATCGGCGGCGTCGTGCCGGCCAGCTTGGAGCACCACCCGCCCATGTACCGAAACACGTCGACGGTCGACGGCAGATCGATGAGCTTGGCAAACGAGATGGCCTTGCCGGTGTCCAGCGACTCAAGATAGGCCAACTCGTCGGCGTGCTCCTCCACCTTGCGGGCAATGTTCTCCAGGATCCGACCACGATCGATCGGCCGGATTTTTCGCCAGCCGGGAGACTCGAAGGTCGCGCGCGCGACCTTCACGGCCTCGTCGATATCCTCGTGGCCACCTTGCGGGACTTCCGCGATGATCTCTTCGTTCGCCGGATTCTCGACGGCAATCGACTTGCCGGAGGCCGCCTCTTTCCACTGGCCGCCGATCAGGTTCCGGTTCTGGAACCCGGTCGGGTTTGCTACATGTTCAGGATTTGCGTTCATGGGTGCGACTCCGCGGTACCTTGCGATGGACAGATATCGTTGGACAAAGAGGTCAGAGGCTCATGAAGATGCCGCCGTCCACGATGATGTTCTGCCCGTTCACGTAAGACGCTTCGTCGCTCGCGAGCCAGAGCGCCGCACCGGCAATATCAGCCGGGACCTGCGAACGTTCGATCGTGCGCATCTGCGCAGACACACCTTCGAACTGTTCGTGCTGCTGGGTATTCGCAACTGCGTTCGCGGAGTGGGTGTAGCCAGGTGAGATGGCATTGACCGTGATCCGTGCGTTGGTCGCCGCGAATTCGCGCGCCATCGCCCGGGTCATCGCAGCGACAGCACCCTTGCTCGACACGTAGTGCAGCATGAATGGAATGCCGAGGTGGGCGATCACCGACGCGATATTGATGACCTTTCCGCCACCGCCTTCGCGCATCGCGCCCGATACGGCGTTCGTGCACAGCCACGGTCCCTTGACGTTGACGGCATAGAGCCTGTCCCAGTCGTCGACCGAGATGGCCTCCATCGGGACGCCGTTGAGTCCCGTGAAAATGCCCGCGTTGTTGACCAGCACGTCGATCTTGCCGAAATGCTCCAACGTTGCGGCGGCCATCCCCTTGGTGCTGTCCGGATCTGCCACGTTGGCGTGGACGCCCAGCGCAACGTCCGAACCGAATTCGGCTGCTGCAGATTCTGCTCCCTTCACGTCGGCGATCACGACTTTTGCGCCTTCCGCCACATATGCGTTGGCAATCGCATTGCCGATACCGGTTGCCGCACCGGTGATGATCGCCACCTTTCCTTTAAGCCTCATCTCCTCACTCCATTGATGTTCGTTTGTCGTATCTCACAACAAACAGACAATCCCGTCTGTTTGTATGTTGCGGATCAGATCTTGAACCTCTAAGATGTGCCTCGTCAACAACTTTGCTTGCCTGCATATTGCGCACCGCACCATGCTGCGAACGAAGATTCTGGTTTCCGGCGCTCGAATTCGACTCGATTCCAGACTGCTGCAGAGCAGCAAAAACACGCCTCTCCTCGTATGTCTGGGCTGGAGCACGGTGGGTCCAGAACAACGATTCGGGTTGCTCTGCGCAAGCGTTGCCGGAAGTTGAGTCCAGAGT
Source organism: Burkholderia sp. Ac-20353 (assembly GCF_017104785.1). Taxonomy (NCBI): domain Bacteria; kingdom Pseudomonadati; phylum Pseudomonadota; class Betaproteobacteria; order Burkholderiales; family Burkholderiaceae; genus Burkholderia; species Burkholderia sp. Ac-20353. The sequence goes on from NZ_JAAGPL010000002.1 coordinate 47,933, forward strand.
CGCGCGGTCGATCCGGTTCCGTATCGACTTGCGGTCAGCCAACACGCACGGCCTGGTGCGAGGGTCGAATGCGAGGTTCGCGTTCTTATTGTTCGATGAGGTACAGATGAGTCACTGGATTACGATGGCGACCACGCATGGCCCGATGAACGGTTGGTTGGCACAACCGGACGATAGACCGGTCGGTGGCATCGTTGTCGTTCACGAGATGTTCGGCGTTAACACTGACATGTGTCGATTCGCCGACAGATATGCGGCCGACGGATATCTGACGGTCGTTCCCGCGCTGTTCGACAACATTCGGCGTGAGGTCGAACTCGACTATGCGCCTGGCGATCATCAGCTCGGCAACGAACTGACATTGCAACTCGGATTCGAAACCGCCACCGAGCTTGTCGCAACGGCTGCCGACGCGATTGGTCATGCTGGCGATATCGCGATCATCGGCTACGGTTGGGGAGGAAAAATCGCGCTGCACGCCGCCCAGACATTGTCGACGCCCTGCGTCATTTACTGCGGCGCATGCGATCCGTCCCGGCTCGCCGAGGCAGTGAAAATACCGACGCTGGTTCACTGCAGTGAGTTCGACCCGCAATTCTCTTCCGAGGAATGGCGGACGTTCGAACGCGACTCACCGGGATCGCTCGTGCGCTCCTATCCTGCGGGGCACGCATTCCATCGGGAAGGCGATCCGCTGCACTACCACCCTGAAAGTGCGTCGAGGGCCTTCGACCGGACCCGCATCTTTCTCCGTGAACACGTCCATGGCGTATGCGACTGACCAAGACGCGATCACCTGCTCGATCGGCAACGCAGTGGCCAGTTTTCCGCAACCGACAACCAAACCGTCATGCATCAAGTCGGTGCCGTCCGCCGATGACAAGAGTGGCACCGACACGGTAGTGGCGGCGAACCAGGTTTCTTTCCATTAGTCCGGCTATATACATAGGCGTGAGATGACAACGACCCAGTACACCCGTTCCACACAGGCTTTCCTCGACGCACGCGACCTGTTGCTGCGTCACCGCACCGACTACGAGCGTGCGTATCATGAGTTCGAGTGGCCTCAGCTCGACACGTTTAACTGGGCGCTCGACTACTTCGACGTGATGGCGCGCGACAACGACAATCGGGCGCTGTGGATTGTCGATGGTCCCGAAAGCAGTGGAACACACTTCTCATTCGCCCAGATGTCCGAACGATCGTCGCGGATGGCGAATTTCCTGCGCGCCCAAGGCGTCGAGCGCGGCGACCGGCTCCTGTTGATGCTGCCGAACCGTGTCGAACTGTGGGACGTCATGCTCGCCGCGATGAAGCTCGGCGCCGTGGTACTGCCCGCGACGACGCAGTTGTCACCGGACGACGTGCGCGAGCGTATCGAAGCAGGCGGCGTACGCTTTGTCGTTGTCGACGAAGAGCAGTTGACGAAGTTCGACGCACTCACTGCAGGCGTGAAGCGCTTCGCAGTGGGCGCGTCACAGCATTGCGCCGAAGGCTGGATCGCTCTTGAGCGTGCATACGACTCGAGCGCCATATTCGAGCCGGACGGTCCAACGCGAGCGACTGATCCGCTGCTGTTGTACTTCACGTCCGGAACCACGTCGAAGCCAAAGCTCGTCGAGCATACGCATCAGAGCTACCCCGTCGGCCATTTGTCGACGATGTACTGGATTGGCCTGCAACCGGGCGACATTCACTGGAACATCAGTTCACCGGGGTGGGCGAAGCATGCGTGGAGTTGCTTCTTCGCGCCGTGGAATGCGCAGGCGTGCGTGTTCGTCTACGACTATGCGCGCTTCGTGCCAAAGGATGCGCTGCTCGTGCTCGTTCAGTGTGGCGTCACAACGCTATGCGCGCCGCCCACCGTCTGGCGGATGCTCGTGCAGGAGCCGCTCGCAACGTATCCCGTGAAGCTGCGCGAGATCGTCGGTGCGGGGGAACCATTGAATCCAGAGGTCATCGAACGCGTTCGTCATGCGTGGGGCATCACGATACGCGATGGTTATGGCCAAACCGAGACCACTTGCCAGATCGGTAACTCTCCGGGCCAGCCGGTCGTTGCCGGATCGATGGGGAGACCGATGCCGGGCTACCGCGTCGAACTTGTCGATGCGGATGACCATGTCGTCGCCGAAGGCGAGATCGCGTTACCGCTCGCCCAGCGTCCACTCGGTCTGATGACCGGATACGCGAACAACGCGAAAGCCACGGCCGAGGCGATGCGAAGTGATTTCTATCACACGTCCGACGTCGCACTGCGCCGCGACGACGGGTACTTCGTCTATGTCGGCCGCGCAGACGATGTATTCAAGTCGTCCGACTACCGGCTGAGTCCATTCGAGTTGGAGAGCGTGCTGATCGAACACGAGGCGATCGCCGAAGCAGCCGTCGTGCCGAGCGCGGATCCTCTGCGCCTGTCCGTGCCGAAGGCATTTGTCACCGTGCGGCACGGTTACGAGATCGGTCCAGAGCTCGCACGGGCCGTGTTCCGCTTCTCGCGCGAAAAGCTCGCGCCTTACAAGCGAATTCGTCGCCTTCAGTTCAGCGAGCTGCCAAAGACGATCTCCGGCAAGATTCGTCGCGTCGAGCTGCGTCGTCGCGAAATGGAGCGTGCGGCCGGGCTCACGCGGCTGCAGGACGAGTACTGGGAAGAAGATTTCCCGGAATTGCGCTGAATTGCATCGAAGGTGAATGCAGAGCAAACTCGCGTCTCTCGCATATCTCACGAGAGACGCAACTGCATGCGCCTGACGGGCGAGGAAAATGGCTGCAGCGTTGCTGACGGATCGCCGTGGACTTACTTCACCGGCAACGCAACCGGAACACGCATCCGGTACAACGAAACCGCCTGTATCGCGAGCGTGCAGAGAATCGCGCAACCGTACGCCGCAACCAGGCTCATCCGCGTCAGCGTCTGGCTCAGCACGAAAAAGAACGACGCAAAGCCCGGGAGCGCCGCCGCCATCCCGCGCATCAATTGCTGCGCGGCTGCGTGGCCGGCCATGCGGTGCGCGAACACCGCGAGAATGATCGCCATGAACGGGAACGACGCGAGCACGCCGCTTGCTTCGGGCCCGACGTAAGGCGCGATCAGCGTCACGCTGATCACGAGCCCGGCGATCAACGCCATCCGCAACGGCAGATCCCACCCCGGCGGATCGAGCCGGCCGGCCCTGGCGACGTGATTGGGAAGCCGGGTCAGCGCGAGCGCGACGGCCAGAATCGCGACGATGAACAGGCCATTTTCCGGCAGCGCGCTCCATTGCAGAAAGCCGGCAACGACGGCAAACGTCGCACTGGCGCCCGCCAGGGCCGCCGGCCATCCCAGCGTCGCGAGCCGGCAATAGGCGACGCAAAACGCCGCTTGCGCTGCTGTCGCGACCAGCGACCCGGCCGTCGCCTGCGCCGCGAAAGCGGGTCCGTGCTCCAATGCGAGGAACACCGAGACCGGTCCCGACGTGAGCGGCAATCCCACCAGAAAACCGCCAATCGCTTCGCCCCAGCGGCGAGCGGCCATCGTGGCCGCCAACAGCAACAGCGGCGTGGCAACGAGTTTGAAAACGAGAAGATCCATGATCGATACGACAACATGCCAACCGGGAACGGTGAAAGACACACGGGGCATCGCTGCTTCCGGCACGAAGCGCAAACGCAATGCCACCGCCGACGCGATCGAAGCGCCGCGCCACGCATCCCGGTCAACGGCGCCCGCGTGGCGGCAAGACGATATTGATCGCAGCCACCCGCACTGACAAACCATTTGTCGTCATATAATGCGTGAGTACAACTCACACGTAGCTCGACCGTGTTCGACCGGCTTCCCCCACTGCAGACGCTGCGCGCCTTCGAAGCAACCGGGCGCTTGTTGAGCATGACGCTGGCGGCCGAGGAACTGCACGTCACGCATGGCGCGGTGAGCCGGCACATCAAGACGCTCGAAACCGATCTCGGCGTTGCGCTGTTCCAGCGCCTGACGCGGCGCATCGCCCTGACCGAAGCCGGCGCCGAGTTCCTGCTGGCCGTCACCCGCGTGCTCGCCGACCTGACGAAGGAATCCGAACGCCTGCGTGCGAACGACAACGTCGCGCGCCTGAAGATCAACGTGAGCGTTTCGTTTGCGAACAAGTGGCTCGCGCCGCGGCTGCATCGGCTGAAGGCGCTCCATCCCGAACTCGACATCCATCTCGACGTAACCGACACGTACGTCGATCTGAACGACCGAGACGTGGACGTGGCGATACGCTACGGCAGCGGCCGTTATCCGCGTGTCCTCGCCGAGCGGATCCTGGAGGAGACCGTGACACCGGTTTGCAGTCCTGCCTATCGCGAGAAGATGGCGGGCATGTCTTCCGCCGCGAGCCTTGCCGGCTGTACGTTGCTGCATGAGGACGGCATGCTGGCCAACTGGGAACAATGGTTCGCGCTGGCCGGCGTGAAAGGCGTGCGCAGCGATCGCGGCATGGCCTACAGTCACGGGAGCCTGGCCATCGAGGCGGCGATCCGCGGCGAAGGCGTGGCGTTGGGGCGCAGCGTGATCGTCGCGGACGACATTGCGGCCGGACGTCTGGTTGCACCGTTCCCGCAGTTCCGTCTCGAGGCCGAGCGCGGACATGATCTCGTCTATCGCATCGGAAGCCGGGACGACCCCAAGGTATGCGCGCTGCGCGACTGGCTTGCTGAGGAAATCGAATTGTTTCTTGCACAGGCAGGTTGATCGCCGGCGCGAGTAGCATGGCCGTCAGCTCTGCGCGCGTTGCGCCGACGGCGTGCGACGTTTCCGCTGCCCCGCCACCCGCGCCGCATTGGCGTCCGCATATTCGCGGATCGTGTCGATCAGTGCACGCAGCCCCGCGGGAGCATGGCGCCGGCCCGGGTAGTACAGGCACAACCCATCCAGCGCCGGCGTCCAGTCTTCAAGCACGCGCACCAGCGTGCCGGCCTCCAGGTCCGCGTTGACGTTCCATTCGGTCAGGTACGCGAGGCCGAGGCCGGCGCGCGCCGCGGCCAGCATCAGGCCTGCATCGTCCAGCGTCAGCGCACCGTCGCCGTCGACGCGCAACGTCTCGCCGTGCCGTTCGAATTCCCACTGGTAGATTGACCCGCTCGGCATCCGGCTGCGGATGCACCGATGTGCGACGAGATCCGACGGGGTGCGCGGACGCTTGTGCCGCGCAAAGTACGCGGGGCTGCCGACGACGGCAAAGCGCTGCCTGTCGCCGAACGGCACGGCGATCATGTCCTGCGGCACGGTTTCGATCAGACGGATGCCCGCGTCGAACCCCTCGACGACGATGTCGATCAGCCGCCCTTCGGTGACGATGTCGAGCTTCATCTCCGGATAGCGCTCCAGAAATGCGATGAGGACCGGCATCACCTGATTCGCCGCGCCCAACGACGTGTTGATGCGCAACGTGCCTGACGGCGTGTCGCGGAAGCTGCCGGCCTGCTCGAATGCTTCCTGAATGGTCGACAGGGCCGGCGCAACCGTACGCACGAACTGGGCGCCCGCTTCCGACAGCGACACGCTGCGGGTCGTGCGATTGAACAGCCGCACACCGATGCGTGCTTCGAGCGCCGCGACCGCATGGCTCAGCGCGGAGGTCGACACGCTCAGTTCGCTCGCGGCCGCGCGGAAGCTGCGATGACGCGCGACGGCCAGCACGGCTTCCAGCTCGGCAAGTCCGGATGTTTTCATTGTCCCGTTTTGCTCAACAAGTCATCCCCGATTGTACGGCTAGTCAGTTCAATGATGACGGCCTATCTTGCATGCACGACACCACACTTTCGGACCGACCATGCAGATCATCGACCACATCTACATCGACGGCGCCTTCGTCACACCGCACGGCGACGAGCGCTTCGATCTCTTCAATCCATCGACCGAGCAGGTGATCGGGCAGGTCCGCCTTGCCGATGCCGACGACGCACGCGACGCGATCGCGGCGGCCAGGCGGGCATTCCCGGCATTCTCGCGCACCGACAAGGCCGAGCGCGTCGAGATGCTGCGCCGCCTGCATGCGGCCGTCGCCGCGAAGGAGGACGAACTGTTCGACGCGATCGTCGACGAATATGGGGCCCCGGTGTCGCGCGGCCGCTGGATGGCCCGCCACGCGAGCGACGTGCTGCTTCATGCGGCGCGGACGCTCGAGAATTATCCGTTCGTCCGTCGCGCCGGATCGGCCGACGTGGTGATGCATCCGCTCGGCGTTGCCGGGCTGATTACGCCGTGGAACAGCAACGCAGGCTTCATCTGCGGCAAGCTCGCTGCGGCGCTCGCCGCGGGCTGCACGGCCGTGATCAAGCCGAGCGAAATGAGCGCGACCCAGACGCGCGTCGTCACCGAGGCGCTGCATGAAGCGGGGCTGCCGCCGGGCGTGTTCAATATCGTCACGGGGCGCGGCGAAACCGTTGGCGCGGAGATCTGCTCGCATCCCGACGTCGCCAAGCTTTCGTTCACGGGATCGACGGCAGTCGGCAAGACGATCTTGCGCACGGCGGCAGACACGCTGAAGCGCGTGACGCTGGAACTGGGCGGCAAGTCCCCGATGATCGTGCTCGACGACGCGAACTTCGACGAAGCCGTGCCGCTCGCGCTCGAAGCGGGCTTCATGAACAGCGGGCAGGCGTGCATCGCCGGCTCGCGCATCCTGGTGCCGCGCGCAAGGCTGGCCGAATTCGAGGAGAAGATCGCGCACGCCGTCGCGGAATTCCACTCCGGCGACCCGCGTGACCCGCACACGCGCATCGGCCCGATGGTGAGCCGAAAGCAATGGGACCGGGTGCAGCACTATATCCGCGTCGGAATCGACGAAGGCGCGCGCGTGGTTGCGGGTGGCGCGGGGCGCCCGCATGGCGTCGACGCGGGCTGGTTCGTGCGGCCGACCCTCTTCAGCGATGTGCGCAACGACATGACGATCGCGCGCGACGAGATCTTCGGTCCGGTGCTGTCGATCATTCCGTACCGCGATACCGAGGACGCGATCGCGATTGCCAACGACACGCGCTACGGCCTGCAGGCCTATGTCTGCGGATCCGATGCCGCGCGCGCAACGGAAGTCGCGGCACAGATCGAAGCGGGACGCGTGCTCGTCAACACGCTCGCGCATGAACCGGCGGCGCCGTTCGGCGGGTTCAAGCAATCGGGTATCGGCCGCGAATACGGTACGTTCGGGATCGACGCGTTTCTCGAACCGAAGGCGCTGCTTCGCGCGGTGTGATCGGCGCGGCGCGATCAGGTGTGCACCGGATGGGCGAGGATTGTCGACAATCGACGTGCCCGATGGGATGATTCGTTTCCGGGGCAACGTGCGATCCAAAGAACTTGATGACTGATTCGGCCGGTAACGGGAACAAATCGACCAGCGCCATGCGAAACGCGGCAGTCGGAGGCGGCGTCTTTTTCCTGGCAGCGCCGGTGATCGGCGCAGCATGCGTGACAGCGCTGATGTACGCGATATTTCTTGTGAGCGGCATGCTGACGAGCGGCTCGTCCGGGTTTTACTTCCGGATGTTGCCACTGCTTTCCGTTGGCGTCTTTTTCATGGGTTACGGCCTTCCCGCCGGCCTGACCGGAATCGTCATTGGCTGGCTGGGGCTGCGATTGAGCCGTTGGCAGACGGTATCGTGCGGTATCGCGGTCGGGGTTTCGCTGACGGCCGGTTATGCGTTGCTGACGAACTACTGGTTGCTGGGCGAAGCTTCGCCGGCGGGCATCTACTTGATGACGATACCGGGCGCGATCGTGCCGTCGGCGGTGCTTTCATGGTGGCTGCATCGGCGGATCGAGCGAAAGTCGACGAACGAGCACGATGCGTTGGCTGCCAACGCGCCGGGCTGGTACAAGAAGCGGAAATCCCTGATCGCGGTTCTGCTGGTGCTTCTGGCAGCCGGCAAGATCTATTCCGACAATGCCGATGCGTCGAGGGCCAACCGCCGGCTGTCGGCGGACAGGCGACGCACGTCACGCGCGATACATCGCCGCCACGGCGACATGCTACGATCGGCACGACCCGACTTTCGCCCGGTGCGCCATGATGACGTTGTACGAATTGCTTGGTGTGCGCGACGACGCCACCGACGAGGAAATCAAGCGCGGCTACCGCAGAGCCGCGATGAAAGCGCATCCCGACCGCAACGTTGGCGGCGAAGCGTCCGCTCATGCGCGGTTTCAGGAGATCAAGGAGGCTTACGCGATACTCTCCGACCCCGCGCAACGTCGCGTCTACGACACCGTCTATGCCGAGGAGATGCTCCGTCACGCGCGCCTGCGCGAAGAAGAAGAGCGCTTGCAGGCGGAGCGCGACGCCGAATATGCGCGGCTCGTCGCATTGGCGATGCGCTTCGCGGAACAAGGGCACAATCGCGACGTCGTGTTCGGCGTGCTGCTCGGCCGAGATTGCGATGAGCAACTCGCCGAACGCATTGCTGGCGGCGTGGTCGAGCTGCATGCGTCGCGCCGGCCGGGCGCGTCCCGGAACGCGGACAGTGACGCGCCGATGCCGCAAGATGACGAGACGACAGAACAGTCCGCATCGACTCGGGACGCACAAAAATCGGACGAGATGTCGCAACCGTCACCGGCGCACGCATCGAAAGATGACACCCGGACGACCGGTGAACGCTCGCACGCGGACTTTTTCAGCGTGCTGTGGCACAGCGTGTTCGGGCTGCGTCAGTGAAGCAAGAAATTGCTGCGTTGCGTACTCTGAGAGCAAGAAACGGAGTGTCCGATCGGGTACGGTCACATACATTGCCGTCACTAACCTGACAAAAAGGAAATGTGACAAATGACCGTACTCGAAGGAAAAGTCGCCATCATCACCGGCGCATCTACCGGTATCGGGCGTGCGATCGCGCTGATGTTCTCCGCGCAGGGCGCGTCGGTCGTCTTGGGGGCACGGGGCGAAACCAGACTGAATCAGGTTGTAGACGAGATTCGTAGTCAGGGTGGGCGGGCCTATGCATGCGCTGGCGACGTCAGTCATATCGATACGCATAAAAGGCTCGTCGCGACGGCCGTGCGTGAGTTTGGTGGCCTCGACATCGCAATCAACAACGCCGGCACTGTCGGACCGCTCCAGCCACTCGCCGACATCTCACTGGAAGACTGGCAGCAAACGCTGGCGACCAATTTGACGGCGGCCTTTCTGGGGGCAAGCAACCAGATACCCGCGATGCTCGAGCGCGGAGGTGGTTCAATCGTCTTCACTTCCAGCTTCGTAGGAACCAGTGTCGGTCTTCCCGGCATGGCCGCGTATGGCGCATCGAAGGCGGGGCTAATGGGACTGGTAAAAGGAATTGCCGCTGACTACGCAGCACAAGGAATCAGGGCAAACGCACTGTTGCCGGGCGGTGTTGACACCGAGATGGGCGGGGACCAGAAACAGAAGGAATGGGCAGCCGGGCTCCATGCGATGAAGCGCATCGCCCAACCCGACGAGATTGCATCCGCAGCGCTTTTTCTTGCGAGTCCCATGGCAAGCTTTGTCACCGGTTCGGCGCTGTTCGCCGATGGAGGGAATGCTGCCGTGAAGTGATGCGCCATCGGCACCTTCCTCGATCCACGAGCGCGGCGAAGCGGTTTGCCTGCCGAGCATGCGGAGCCGGCAGCGCTGCTTTTCCGCGATACGCTGCGTCGTCAACGACCGACGCAGGCGACTGACCGACCGAAGGAGACTCAAATGGCGATCGAGTACTTTGCCGAGAGCAATCCGCTTACCCGCAACCTTCCGCGCTCGCTGGCGACGAAAGCGGGCGATCTGGTGTTCGTCTCAGGTCAGGTTGCAAGAAACGAAGACGGAAGCCTCGTCGACGGTGGAATCGAAGCGCAGACCCGTCAGACATTGAAGAATGTCGCCCACGTGCTCGCGCTTGCGGGTTGCACGCTCGACGACGTCGTGAAAACCACCGTCTGGCTCGAAGACGCACGCGACTTCGCGGTATTCAATCGTGTCTACGCGGCGTTCTTCCCCGGGAACAAGCCGGCACGATCGACCTTGCAGGCGACGAACATGGTTGGCACGAAAATAGAAATCGAGGCGATCGCCTGCAGGCGCTGAGCGCCGCATCGCGCAACGCCGTCCCGGCAAGCCTGAAGACCTGACTGGAAATGAGTGCGGGCAAGATTCTGTCCGGCATCGCGCTGGCCGCGCTGTCCGCGACATGCGCGGCTGCGGAGGTGGCCGGTGCGTGTTCGCCGTCGTTCTCCGAGGTCGACGTCCACGACGGGCTCGAAGTGCGGACCCGCTGCGCCGTTTCCGCGCCCGCGCTCGCGCGCGTCACGGAGCGCCTGAGCCGCGCCGTGAAGAGCGACGGACTCTCCGCCGCGCAACGTGTTGCGCTGGCGACAGCGGCCAACGTGATGCTGCACGCGGTCTTCTTGCAGACAGAACACGGCGAATCCACCCCAGACGCCGCGTTCGTCAACTTCGAACCGATCCTCGAAAGCCTTGCGTTGCAGATCCGGACGCGCGCCGATATCGACGTCACAGCAGAAGCGTCGAAATGGAACGCACGTTATGAAGATCTGCTGAGAAGAATGTCGATCGCACGGAGCACAGATCCCGCCGAACTGCAGCTCAACGAAGCCGCGAAGCGCGTCGATCTGGACAACGCATCTGCACTGCTCATGCGGCTCGTTGCCCAAGCACCCACTACCGCCCAGCTATCCGCCGCGCGCAACTACGAAGCGGCGAGCATCGAACTGCTGCGCTTCATGCCGTGGAACGCGCTGCCGTACCTGGAGAAGGCCCATGCGTTGCTACCTGACGATACGGACATCGCCACGGCATTCGCCGACACATTGCTCGTGCAGCACGAGCCCGAGCGCGCGGAGCCCGTGTATCGGGTGCTGCTGAGCCAGTATCGGGCACTTGCGCAGCAGAAGCCCGGCGCGTGGCAGCCTTCCGTCGCGCGTACGCTCGACAAGCTTGGCAACCTGTATCTGATGCGGCAGCAGCCGAAGGAAGCCGAGGCCGCGTGGCTGCACGCGCTCGAAATCTACTGGGCGCTCGCGCGCGTGAACCCTTCGGCCTACCGTCCCGCAGTGGCTCGAACCATCGACAACCTCGCCACGTTGTACCGCGACACGCAACGCCTTCAGGAAGCGGCGGACGCGTGGCGCGAAGCGCTCGCCATCGACCGCGCGCTGGCCCGCCAGAACCCGGCCATGTACCGGCCCGCGGTCGCGACCACGCTCAACGACCTCGGCATCCTCTACAGTGCGACACAGCGCACGCGCGACGCGGAACGCGCGTATCTGGAAGCGCTCGACATCCAGCGCGCGCTCGCACACGACAACCCCGCCGCCTGGCGTCGGGCCCTTGCGCGCACGCTGAATAACCTCGGGAACCTGTACAGCGCAAGCGAACGGCTGCCGGAAGCAGAGCACGCGTACCGGGAAGCGCTGAAGATCCGTCAACAGCTCGCCCGCGAAACCCCCGCGCTTTACGAGCCCGACCTGGCGCGTACGCTGGGCAATCTGGGCGTGCTGTACCGTCTCGAACGCCAGCCGGCCAAGGCGCTACAGTCGTATCAGCAGGCGCTGCAGATCGTTCACGCGCTCTCGCGCGATACGCCTGCCGCGTACCAGCCCGACGAGGCGCGGATACTGAACAACCTGGGTGTGCTCTACAGCCGCACGGGCAAGCCACGCGAAGCGGAAGACGCATGGCGCCGTGCGCTGGATCTGTACCGCAAGCTCGCACACGACGATCCGTTGACCTGGCGGCAGGACGAAGCGCGCACGTTGCGAAATCTGGGCACGCTGCTCAGCCACACGCAACGTTCGGCTGAAGGCGACAGGTTGAAACGCGAGGCCGACGAGCTGACCGATTCGACGCGGGCGCAATAGATCCACGCCTATAGTGATGAATGAGCATCACGACCAGCGCGTTGCGCAACTGGCAATGGAAACCTCCGCCGCGGATATCGTCCGACTTTTCCCGACCTTCGTATGGTCGCGTCGCCTCGAGCAGGCGTGCTACGAGCCGCTTGATCGGGCGCTGATCGCGTATGTCGACACGTTGATACGCAGCGGTGGCGGCACCCGCACCGGCGCCGCATGGCAATCGGGTCACCAGCAACACGAAAGGCCGGAGTGTGCTGCGCTGATCGCGCATATCGAACAGGCCGCACGCGACGTTCTGACGTTTCTCAAAGTCGCGGATGCCCCGTTTCGCATTACCGGATGCTGGGTCAATGTACTGGATCCCGGCGGCGCACACGCGATGCACAGTCATCCGAACAATTTCCTGAGCGGCGTGTATTACCTGCGCGCGCAACCCGGTGCCGACACGATCAATTTTCATGATCCGCGCCCACAGGCGACCGTCATTCGTCCACCCGTCACCGGGCTGACGGCTTACAACACCGATCAGGTGGTGTTGCCGGTCAGCGAAGGCACGTTGCTGGTGTTTCCCGCCTGGCTACCGCATTCGGTGTCACCGAACACGAGCGCTCAAGCACGCGTGAGCGTCAGCTTCAACGTCATGTTCGCTGGCTACGACGTCACGATGAGCCCGCCGCTCTGGGGAAATTGAAGCGTGGTGCCGCCAACCGCGAGTACGGGTGGGGAAAGCGAGCATCGTTGCCCGGATTTTATCGTCTGGGTCCTTTCATTCCTTCCGACTCCATGGCCGCATTCCATTCCTCGCTCGCTTCAATGGGGTCCATCGCTTCGTCAACCGACGCCGTTGCGCGCTCGGCGGCCGCTCTGGTTTCATCTACCGGGAAGGCGGCATCTCCGTCGCCCTCACCCGGGGGCTGCAGCATGTCCTTGAGCATTGCGCGCAACTCCGACGTGTCCCATGGCAACCCACGCCGAGTCCGGTCCTTGATGTAGTGCCTCACTTCCGCGTCCTGCTCCGCGGTGAGCGGCAGCCCTCGGAAGGTGCTTTTGGGGTCAGAGTTAGCCATCACTTTCTCCTGCTTTTAATGCTTAGTCAGTGTACTCGCCATCGCGACCACGAGAGCCGTGATCGCGGCGCGCTTGCGCCCGATCAAATGTGTCGTCGCGACAGGCGACAGGTGGCCACTTTCGAATTCTGCAACTGCCTCCAGCACAAAGCATTTCGATGAGATTCAATTACACGGTGACTGATTCCGGGGACGCAAACGTCCGAAAGCAAATCGCGGGGCCACTGGTGCATTTCAACGAAAGCCAGACGGGTCCGATAAATTTTCGTCCTCTCGCAGTCGTTCTGAAGGACGATGAAGAAAATGTTGCAGGTGGGCTGTGGGGTGCGACGAGTTACGGCTGGCTTCAAATTGACCTGCTGGTTGTCCCTGCAGAGGCTCGTGGCAAGGGCTTAGGCACACGTCTCATGCAGTTGGCCGAGGAGGAGGCACTGGCTCGTGGATGCCATAGTGTCTGGCTCGACACGCATGATTTCCAGGCCAGGCTCTTTTACGAACGGCTTGGCTCCCCCCCTCACCGCGGCGAAACGACAATCGCCGCCCGCCGGTTCTGCGCCCGTCCGCCCGACGTATGGTTATCCCCCACCGGATCGATCTTCCCTTTCCCGGTGATCGCGACGCGCGCGGCAGCAAGCCCCACGTCGACGAGTTCGATCTTCACGATCTCGGCACGTCTTCTGGACAACTCGAGGTCATACGCTTCCGTACCTTCCCCGTCCGAGTAACCATAGACATGCACGCCGTTGATCCCCGCCGACGCCAGCGTGTGCCCGATGCGCTCGACGATCCGTCGAACATCCGGCTTGAGGTTGTAGCGATCGAAGTCGAACAGGATCGGCCCTGTCGAACCGAACTCAAAACCCTGCGGCGTTTCTTCGAATCCCGCCGACTTGAGCACCTTGACCTGCGTCGGCGTCAGCCCACGGTAAAGCGGCGGCGACTTGCAGCCCACGAGCAGCATGCTCAGCAGCAGCGCCCCCGCGATGCCCATTCGCCAAATACTCACTGGAAACGCGTGTTTCATCGTCGCCTCCCATTCGAGTGCGCCCGCATCGCGCGCGCTTATTTTTCACACCCTCGTATTTTCAAGCCCTTGTATTTTCAATCCCTTCAATCCCATCAATCCCTTGCAACGCCCCCGCCCACCGCGCGAGGCCACGGCCATCAAGCAGGTCCCGCCACACCTTCGGCAAACTGCCACGAGCCCGGATGCGCGCGCTTGGCCCGATACATCGCCGCATCTGCCGCGCGCAGCAAGCCGCTCGCGTCGGAAGCATGATCGGGATACAGCGCCACGCCGATGCTCACCGTGTTGGCCACCGTGCGGCCATCGGGCAGGACGGTCGACGCCATCATGCTAGATAGTATGCCGTCGGCGATCCGGCCGGCACTGCCCGCGTCGCGCATCGGCGCCAGCATCACGGCGAATTCGTCGCCGCCCAGCCGCGCAACCAGATCGGCCTCGCGCAACTGCATCCGCAGCCGCGCCGCGATGTCGATCAGCACCGCGTCGCCGACGTCGTGCCCAAGGCAGTCATTGATCTCCTTGAAACGATCACAGTCGAGATACAGGATGGCGACCCGCTGCCCCGTCACCTTCGCCTCGCCGAGCGCGAGCGTGAGGCGCGACTCGAACTGCACGCGGTTGGGCAGGCCCGTGAGGGCATCGTGCGTTGCCTTGTGTTCGAGCGACGCGTTCTCGTGGCGCAGGTGGTTTTGCCAGTCTTCGAATTCGTCGAGCAACGCATTGAAGTCGTCGCCGAGCTGGTTCAGTTCGGCGATCGCCACAGGCTCGACCCGCCGCTCGAACGCGCGCTCGCGCCGCACCGCGTGTGCGACGCCGGCCAGCGCGCGCAGCGGCGCGACGATGTTGCGCAACACGCGCTTCGAGCTGACATAAGCGCCGAGCACGCTGACCGCAAGGCAGCCGAGGATGCCGCCGACGCCGCCGAGCAGGAAGTGGAAGAACTGGTGCCCCCGGCCGCGCACTTCGACTTGTCCGACGAAGATGCCGTCGTGCACCACCGGGGTGGTCACGGGCCCGGGCAGCGCGATGTCGGCGACGGCCCGCTCGATCCTGGCGATCGGGCTGACGGCAGGCAGCATCCACGTCGCGAATGGCTGGCCCTTGCCATCCGTGACGACGACTTCGGCCACGTCCTCTTCGCTGGCGATCAGCCTGATCGCGTCGGCCGCCGCGATGCGGTCGCCGAACACCAGCGCCGCCTCGACCGTATAGCCGAGCGAACGGGACAGCAGGTTCAGGTTGTTGCCTGCATAGGAACGCAATGCGATCACGGCGACGACGATCAACGAGACAGCGGCCATCGCGACGGCGACGAACGCGAGGCGCAGGTGTGCGCGGCGCAACACGCTTTGCAGCGTCGGGCGCGGCGTGCGCGGATGGGAAAGGAACGGCACGGGCTGTCTCATGGCGTCACAGGCCGCCGCGCGAGATTGAGCACATTCGGGTGAACCCGTACGCCGCTGCGCGCCACGGCGTCGAGATTGATGTCGAACGACACGCGTTCGACATCGACAATGAGGCAGAACATGCTGCCGGCCGTGCACGGCGGATCGTGCTCCGCGATCGTCAGCACCGGATGGCCGGCCACGGCGGCCCTCACCAGCTTTCGCTCGTCGTCGCTCAGGTTGCCGAGATAGACGACTTCGCAGGCTGCGCCGAGCGCGGGATCATCGACGCCGACGTGCTGCACGTCGAGCGGTGTCGAACCGGCCTGCAGCGTGTCGTTCAGGCCGTGCGCGAAATCGGGCCGGCCCGTCACGCACAGGTGCACGCGTGCGCGCGACGTCGGCCAGTGCGTGAAGCTGATGATGCCCAGCACGACCTGGCGCACGGCGGCGTCGCGTGGCGAAATGGCGGAATCGGCGCGGCTCGCGGTAGCGACGGCGTGCGCCCCGTCGGTCGCGCTGGTCGGGCTGGCCGAGCCGGCTGCACTGGCGGGTGTCTCGGCGATCGCGGCCGGTGCCACGCTCAGCGCCCATATCAACGCGAGCAACGCATGGCGAAGCAAGACGCCCCAGCCAACCCGGCCGTGCGTCGTCTGCGCGGCGATCGTCGCCGCGCCCCTTGGCGACATTGCGGCCGCATCGCAGATAGCGGCCGCGCACACCTTCGCATGCATGATGGAACCACTCGTTAGCGTCGATCCCGGCGCTCCCCCCTTGCCTCCCGCGATTCGCGGGCCTGCACCGAAATTACGCGCACGATTGCCTCATATTAGGTAGAAATTCCCGCACTCGACCAGTGGGAATCACCCGCGAAAAGCGAGGAAAAGAACACAAACGTGGCGCCGTTCGCAGCGATGCCGGCGAATCCGGCATCCACCGTCGATCCGGTCTCGATGTCCGCCCATTGATCGGAGGGTTGTGCTTTCGGCCGGCATAAACTTCATACGTTCGAAGGCGGCGCATCCGGATCCCGGGCCGTCCTGCACGACGACGCGACGCGCCGCCGGCCGTACCTTGCCGTACCTCGCCGTGCGGCGATTACATGTCATGTAATTGGCGCAACGCAGGACCGCTCCTACTCTTCGGCTGTCGCGCTTCCGTTCCGGGCGCGCTCACTGCCAAGGAGCTACCATGTCCAGCTATCCCGTTCATACGATCGAATCCGCGCCCGCGCAATCCCTGCCCGCGCTCCAGAAACTGCAACAGGCGTTCGGCCTGATCCCGAACATCGCAGCGACGATGGCCCGATCGCCGGTGCTGATCAACGGTTTCATCAGTCTGTTCGAGCGCGTGCACGCGAGCAGTCTGACCGAGCCGCAGATTCAGACACTGTTGCTGACCAACGCGGTCACGAACGCCAGCAAATGGCCGGTCGCGTTTCACACGGCGCTCGCGTTGAAGGAGGGCGTGCGTCCCGCTGACGTCGACGCGATCCGGCGCGGCGTGTTGCCGGACGACGCCCGACTGGCCGCGCTTTCGGCATTGGCGCGCTCGCTGATCGAAAAGCGCGGCCGCCTGGCCGAATCGGACCAGAGACGCTTCGTGGAAGCGGGGTTCGGCGTCGAGCAGATACTGGAGGTCATTGCGGTGGTCGCCGCGTCGACGATCACAAACTACGCCGGCAGCGTAACCCGGCCGCCGCTCGAAGCGCAGTTCGACGCGTTTGCGTGGCATGCGCCCGCGCCGTGAGTCTGCTCGATTCAGTCGACTCCATTCAGTCGGCGCCATTCATTCACCTCGACGACGGAACTTCGATGAACGCCACCCATCCCGATCCGAAAGCGCCGCCGAGCGAACTCGGTGACCTGCTGCGCTATTGGCGCGATGCGCGTGGCGTGAGTCAGCTCGATCTGTCGCTCGAGGCCGGTGTCTCGCAGCGCCAGATCAGCTTCATCGAAAGCGGACGCAGCATGCCGGGCCGGGACACGCTGCTGACGCTAGCACAGACGCTCGACGTGCCGCTGCGCGAGCGCAATGCGCTGCTGCTCGCCGCCGGCTACGCGCCCGTGTATTCCGACGCGCCATGGAACGCGCAGGAGATGCATGGCGTGATCCGCGCGCTCGAACGGGTCGTTCGCCAGCATGAGCCGTTTCCGGCGATCGTGATGGATCGCTACTGGAACGTGCTGATGACCAACGACGCTGCGCCGCGCTTCTTCGACTGCTTCATCGACATGGCTGCGCGCAAAGGTCCGCGCAACATGCTGCATCTGATCTTCGATCCACAGGGGATGCGTCCGTTCGTCGCCGATTGGGACACGGTCTCGCGAAGCTTGCTGCAACGCGTGTATCGGGAATCGGTCGGTCATATGGTCGACGCAGGCACCCGGCATCTGCTCGACGAACTGCTTGGCTATCCGGATGTGCCGCGCGACTGGAGGACGCATCATGGGCCGTCCGCCGCGCCCACGATGCCCGTGATTCCGATCGGGTTCATCAGCGATGGCGTCGTGCTTCGATATTTCTCGATGGTCACGACCGTTGGCGCACCGCAGAACGTCGTCGCGCAGGAACTGCGCCTCGAGTGCATGTTCCCCGCCGATGACGAAACCGAAGCGCGCCATCACGCGTTGGTCGCCGTACGTTCAAAACCTTAGTCACGGCTGGGATCCAGGCCGTGCCTGACCTCTCCTGACCGTTACTCGATGCACTTCGACACCTGATCGACAGACGCTTCATGCGCAAACCGCTACATTTTCGCCGGTAGCCAACCCTGATTCGATCCATCTCGAGAACGAGAACCACCCAATGCGGCTTCCTCGAGCAGCCAATCGCGAAACGCCACGAGTTTCGGCAGCGATGCGCTTTCAGCGCGATAGACGATGAAATACGCGAGCTCCGATGTCCATTGCAGGTCGGGAAACAGCCTCGTCAGCCGGCCGCACGCGAGATCGTCATGCGCCATCACGCTGCGGGCCAGCGCCACGCCGTGACCATCAATCGCGGCCTGCAGAACCGCCGCCGAATTGTTGATCTGCATCCCGCGCGTCGCATCGACCTCCATCGCTCCGGCCCGCTGCAGCCAGTCGGGCCACGATGCGAAACCGATGTGCGCGTCCACGGAAAGATCGTGAATCAGCGCCTTGCCAGCCAGATCCTGCGGCGTGCCCGGATGCCCGTGTTTCGCGAGCCATGCGGGCGAGCAGACCGGAAAGATCTGCTCGTCCATCAGTTTCTCGGCGACGAGGCCCGGCCACGTGCCGCGTCCGTAACGCACGCCGATATCGATGCCCTGCTCCGCGAAATCCACGAGCTTCAGGTTCGTATCGAGCCGCACGTCGGTTTCCGGCCAGCGTGCGTGGAATCGCTCGATGCGCGGCAGCAGCCACTTGGCCGCCAGGGCCGGGCTCACCGCCACGGTAAGGACGCCCGCTTTCGTGCCTTCCCGCAGCCGGCTGAGCCCTAGCGACAGAAGGTCGAACCCGGCTCGGATATCCGGCAGCGCGCGCTCGCTTCGAACGCGCGCAGCGCATTGAGAAAAACCGGCGCTCGCATGGAAGTGTTTCCTTGATGCCCGCAAAGAAAGCCGGCGTGTGAGACGCGCGGAGTTATGACACGAGCGCCAATATTGGTCAACCCACGTTTATGAAGGAGAACACAATGAATCATGTACGCGTCCAACCCTGGCAGGACCGCGAACCGGTGCCGGAGGCCTTGCTGGCCGAGATGCGCGCGCGCAGGCCCGATGGCGCGCTGATCGACATCGATCGGGTGTTGCTGCGAAGCTTCCCGCTCGCTACCGGCTGGAACGCGCTGCTGCGGCGCGTGCGTGCCGAGTTCAGCCTCGATTTGCAGTATCGCGAGCTGATGATGTTGAGGGTTGCCGTGCTGAACCGCGCCGATTTCGAATGGCATGTGCATGAGCCCGCGTATCTGGCCACGGGTGGCACGCGGGAGAAGTGCGAAGCGTTGAAGACGGATATCGTGCGCAGCGAGCTGTTCAACGAGGACGAGCAGGCACTGCTGCATCTGACGGACCAATCGACGCGGCACGTCGTCGTCGACGCGGAGGTCATCGAGACACTGAAAACGCGTTTCGGCGAGTCGCAGACGGTGGAAGCCGTTGCCACGGTGGCGGCCTACAACATGGTGTCGCGTTTCCTCGTAGCGCTCGCAATCTGACGGCCGAGCGGTGAGCGCTCGCGATCGGGCATCCATGAGCAGCGCTCACTGCTCCATGAAAAGATACCATTGTTGCTCGAAATTCAGCGCTGCTAATCTGAACGCCATACGTAGTCACGCCGTCGGCGTGCCGTTCTATCGAGAGTAAAGGTTAGCGTGAGTGCTCATTTGGACATGCTGGAGAGTGGCGCATCGGTCGGACTGGCCGCGTCCATGTTTGACGAAGTGATCGACCGAAGACGCTCGAACTCGTTGAAATGGGCATTCGGGCAGAAGCTGCTTTCCGCCGACGAATACGCGGCCGATCCGTTACCGATGTGGGTCGCGGATATGGATTTCCGTGCGCCCCGGCCGGTGCTCGACGCACTGCACGAAGCGGTCGAATTCGGTGTATTCGGCTATTCGCGCGGGGCGACCGACAGTTATCTCGACGCGGTGGTCGGCTGGCAGGCGAGGCGCTTCGGTTGGGATGTCGCGAAGGAATGGGTGCTGCAATCGAGCGGCATCATCACAGCACTCAAGACCGCGATTCAGGCGTTCTCCGCACCGGGCGACACGGTGCTGATCCAGCCGCCTGTCTATGCGCACTTTCACGACGATGTGCTGCTCAATGGCCGCCGTCTGGTGTTCGCGCCGCTCGAGCGTGCGGGTACCGCGTATCGTTTCAACGAACAGGCGTTCGAAGCGGCGATTCGGGACGACACGAAACTCTTTATCCTCAGCAATCCGCATAACCCGACCGGCAACGTGTGGACGGAAGGCGAGCTGCGAGCCATGGGCGAAATCTGTTCGCGCCATGGGGTGCTCGTGATTTCCGACGAGATTCATCAGGATCTGATCCTCCATCCGGTGAAGAGACACATTCCGTTCGCATCGCTTGGCGAACGGTTCGCCCGGAACAGCATCACCTGCACGGCGCCGAGCAAGACCTTCAATCTGCCGGGGCTGCAAAGCGCGAACCTGTTCGTGCCGAACCCGCGCCTGCGCGACGAGTTGCGCCGGCAGTTTGATCGCAACATGTATCAGTCGGTGAACACGTTGGGGATGGTCGCGGCGGAAGCCGCGTATTCGCGCGGCGAGCCGTGGCTGGAGGCGCTGCTCGTGTACCTTCGCGAGAACCAGACGCACTTTCGCAATGCGGTGCACGGCATCACGTCGAAGATCGAGGTGCTTCCTGCGGATTCGCTCTACCTCGCGTGGATGGACTGCCGAGGGCTCGGCATGGATCCCGACGTGCTCAACACGTTCATGCTGAACAACGCACGGCTCTGGCTCGACAAAGGGCAAAAATTCGGCATCGAAGGGCACGGCTACATGCGCGCGAACCTCGGTTGCCCGCGCTCGACGATCGACGAAGCGATCGATCGCCTGACCAACGCGCTGGGCGCGCTCTAAGCCTCATAAGGCCGCGGTTCCGAATGCGGTTCGCGACCGATTCAATGAATTAGGAGTGCAGTTCAAATAACGCCGATCTGGCGATTTCCCCCAACGTAGCGACACAAGAATAACGACGCATGGATACTATCAAGGAGGCGACATGAGTAACGATCATCAGACACAGGTCTACGAAAAAGAGGATTTGAAACGCGACCTGTCACATCGGCATATCCAGATGATTGCCATTGGCGGGGCAATCGGCACCGGCTTGTTTTACGGATCGTCGTGGGCGATCCGCACGGCCGGCCCGGCGATCCTGCTGGTGTACGTGCTGGCTGCGATCGCGATCTACTTCGTGATGCGGGCGCTCGGCGAGATGGCGGTCGAGGAGCCCGTATCGGGTTCGTACATCTCGTATTCAAACCGGTACATTCACCGGTTCGCCGGATTTCTGAATGGCTGGAATGCGTTCATTTTCCTGCTGGCCACCAGCGCGGCAGACCTGAACGCGCTCGGAAACTACGTGCATTTCTGGTTCCCTGGCATTCCCATCTGGGTGACGGCGGGCGCAGCCGTATCGGTCATGTTCGTCGTCAATACCGTCGGCGTCAAAATCTACGGCGAGACGGAGTTCTGGTTCGCGCTGGTGAAGGTCGCGGCCATCGTGGCGATGATCGTGTTCGGCGTCGGCATGATCGCGTTCGGGATCGGCAACAACGGCGTGCCGATCGGGTATCACCATCTCGTCGACCACGGCGGATTCTTCGCGAAAGGCGTCGGCGGAACCTTCCTGGCGATCGTGATGGTCGCGTTCTCGTTCGGCGGCGTCGAGAACCTCGGGCTGGCGGCCGGCGAAGCGAAGGACGTGAAGACGACGATACCGAAGGCCATCAATGCGACGTTCTGGCGTCTGCTTATTTTCTATGTCGGCGCGATTGCGGTGCTGCTGATGATTTTCCCGTGGACGTCGCTCACGACGAAGGGTAGCCCGTTCGTCGAGGTGTTCACGAAGATCGGCATCCCGGCAGCGGCGGGCATCATGAACCTGGTCGTGATCATGGCGGTGCTGTCTGCCGTGAACGCGAGCGTGTTCACCAACAGCCGGACTTTCTACAACCTCGCGCTGCAGAAAAACGCGCCGGCGTTCCTCGGTGTCGTCAGCAGCCGCAAGGTGCCGCACCGCGCGATCCTGATGGTGTTTGCGACGATGTTTGCCGGCGTGCTGCTGAACTACATCATGCCGGAACAGGCGTTCGAGCTCTTTTCGTCGGTGACGGTCTTCGCGCTGGTGTGCGCGTGGGGCTCCATCGTGATCAGCCACCTGAAGTTCCGCAAGCTGAAAATTCGGCAAGGCGACGCAGACAAGCTGTCGTACAAGATGCCGTTCTATCCGTACAGCAACTACCTCGCGCTCGTCTTCGTCGCCGCGGTGCTCGTGTGTATCGCGATCCTGCCGGACATGCGGATGTCGCTGGTGGTCTCCACCGCGTGGGTTGCCGTGGTGTTCGTCGCGTACAAGCTGTACGTTCGCGCCGAAGCATCGCCCGCCCGCGCCGCGGTGGAATCGCACGACGCGAAGGATCAGCCGGCTTGATGCGCTGAACGTGACCGGCCCACCGGCCGGATGCCGGACGCCGGACGCCGCGATGCGCCGCCGATCGAGGTCGGCGCGCCAGCGAGGCCGATATGCTACGACGGTACGTGGCGTATCGGCCTAGGTTGCTGTGCGGTGCCGTCGTTCGAATACTCCAGCTGCGGCCCGCCACTTCAGATGTCCGGCGGTGCCTCTTGCAGCGGCGACGATGCGAGCTCGGCGAACGCGTCGCCCCGGCCACGCATATAGACTTGCGGGCTGCTGCCCATCTCGAGACGAAACGCATAGACAAATGCGGACGTCGAACCGTATCCCAGCTCCATCGCCGTGCGTGTGACGCCCAGGCCGCCCGCCAGCAGCTCGATGGCCCTGAACAGGCGCATTCGCCGGCGCCACGAGCGCAGGCTCATGCCCGTCTCGCTGACGAAATGCCGGGCCAGCGTACGCGCCGACATTCCGAGCATCCGGCCCCACTCTTCCGGGCCGCGCGGATCGGCCGGATCGGCGTACAGCGCCTCGCACAGCGTCACCATCGCGCGATCGCGCGGCCACGGCAGCGCGGACGGCAGCGTGCGCGCACGGCGCAACTGATCGAGGATCAGGCGCGTGACGCGGCCCGCGTAACCGTCGTCGTCCGGCCGGCCATCCAGTTCGGAGGCCTCGACGATCAGTGCTTTCAGCAACGGCGAGACCGCGAAGACGGTCGGGTCCGCGATCGACAGCGCCTGCCCCGCGTCCTCCGCGATCCACAGGCTGCGAAACTCGGCGCCCAACAGCGAGCCGACGCGATGGCGCAGCCCGGTCGGCAGCCACACGGCCTGTTCGGGCGAGATGACGAACGAGCCGCCTTCCGCGATCACCGTCAACGCACCCGAAATCGCGTACACCACCTGATGCCAACGATGGCTGTGCTCGGGAAATGCGTGGCGAGCGGGAATGAACTGCGCGCGCACCGTCAGCGGCGCCGGCGCCGCCACGCCTGTCGGCGCCTCGATTGTGTCCCATCCCATGTCGACTCTCCGGTTGGCATATATTCTACATATCTTGTCTATCCATCGAAATACCGACACCGGGAAAGCTGGTTTAATGAGCCACGTACCTGTCCGTCGACATCGACGGGACCTCCCCCCAATCGCCCCGCCCTGAACGCTCGGGATTCCCACAGGAGTTATTCGTTTTATGGCTCGTCACGACCGCTACAGCCTGCCACTTTCGACGACATCCGACCTTGCGGCCGAGCGCTATCGCGCGGGTATCGATCTGCTTCTGTCGCTCTGGCCGGGCGCTGCCGACATGCTCGACGACGCAGTGGCGGCCGATCCCGATTTCGCGCTGGCGCTCGCGGCCCGTGCGCGGCTGCACGCGATTCGCGCCGAAGTCGCGGATGCACGCGCGAAGATCACGAAGGCGCTGGAGCTTGTCCGTCACCACGGTACGGAGCGGGAGCGCAGCCACGTGGACGTGCTCTACCACGCGATCCACGGGCACGCGGCGAAGGCGCTGGCTGGCGCGTTGCAGCATCTGGATACCTGGCCGCGCGACATCGTGATCATGTCGCTGCCGCTCGGCGCGTTCGGCCTGTTCGCATTCTCCGGGATGGCGAACCACAATCAGGCCCGCGTGGATCTCTGCGAGCGACACGCACGGCATTTCGATGCCGACGACTGGTGGTTCCTGAACTATCGCGGCTGGGCGCACGGCGAGAACGGCGACGTGACGCTCGGGCGCGCGCTGACCGAGCGCTCGCTGTCGCTGCGCCGGCACAATGTGAACGCCGCGCACGCGGTCGCGCATGTGCTGTATGAGATGGGCGCAAACGACGACGCGGAAGCAATGATTGCCGGCTGGCTGCCCGAGTACGATCGCAGCGGCGTGTTGCACAGCCATATCGCATGGCATGCCGCGCTGATCGCACTCGAGCGCGGCGACACCGAGCGCGCGCTGGCCGTGTATCACGCGCATGTCGCGCCGTCGGCTTCGCTCGGTGTACCGATCAATGTCGTCAGCGATACCGCGTCATTCCTCTGGCGCGTGCAGGCATACGGCCATCCGGTGCCCGACGGTTTGTGGGACGCCGCCGCCCGCTACGCGTCGAACTATTTCACGCAGGCCGGCTTCCCGTTCGCGGATGTCCACATGGCGCTCGTGGCCGCCGCGACCGGCGACAAGAACGCGCTCGACCAGCGCGTCGATGCGCTCGTCGGCCTGATCGACGCCGGCAATCTGCCCGCCGGCCCGGTCGTCCCCGCCATTTGCCGCGCGGCGCTCGCGTTCGCCGAGGACAAGTACACGTTGTGCGCCGAGATTCTCGAACCCGTCGCACACGACGTCGTGCGGATCGGCGGCAGCGGTGCGCAGCGGGAGATTGTCGAAGACACGCTGCTCGTCTCGCTGATGCGCAGCGGCGACGCGGCGAAGGCGCGGGCATTGCTCGACAAGCGGCTGCATCGCCGCCCGTCGCCGCGCGACACGCGTTGGCTCGACCAGCTCGCGGCGACGTAATAAGGAAGTGGCATGAATTCACGCGTAACGGTCAAGCCGGCGACGCTGCGGACACGGCTCGTCGACCGAATCGGACCGGTCGCCGCAATCTCGATCGCACAACTCTTCGGCACGGCATTGTGGTTCAGCGCGAACAGCACGGCCGCCGATCTGATGCGCGTCTGGCACGCGAGCGCCGCCGATATCGGCTGGCTGACGAATGCGGTGCAGCTCGGCTTCATTCTCGGCACGCTCGCCATCTCGTTGAGCGGGGCGGCCGACCGCTTTCGCGCGAGCCGGATTTTCGTGTGCAGCGCGATCCTCGGCGCGCTGTTCAACGTCGGCTTCGCGTGGCTGTCGACGGGCCTCGCGAGCGGCGCGGCGTTCCGCTTCGGCGGGGGCATCTGCCTCGCCGGCATCTATCCGATGGGGATGAAGCTGATCGTCGGCTGGGCGCCCGAGCGGACCGGGCCGGCGCTCGCGCAACTGGTGGCGATGCTCACGCTCGGCACCGCGCTGCCCCACGCGATGCGCGTGATGGGCGGCGGCCTTCCGTGGCAGGCGATCATCAGCGCGTCGTCGGTGCTCGCGCTGATCGGCGCAGGCGTGATCGCCGCGCTGGGAGACGGCCCGCACACGTCGCACCGGCCGCGCACCGCACACCCGGCGCACGCAGCCGCGTCCCGGCCGCCATCGGTGCTAAGCGCGTTCCGGATCCGCGCGTTTCGCGCCGCAACGCTCGGCTACTTCGGCCACATGTGGGAGCTCTACACGTTCTGGACCGTGGTGCCGCTGCTGATCGTGCACACGTCGCTCGCCGCGCGCTTTCCGGGCATCGGCGTGTCCGGCATGGCATTCGCCGTGATCGGCGCCGGCGCGGTCGGCTCGCTGATCGGCGGCATCGTATCGAAGCACGCCGGCAGCGCGAAGGCCGCCGTGGGCGCGCTGGCCCTCTCGGGCACCTGCGCGGTGATCTTCGCGCTCGGCTGGCGCGTGCTGCCGGCCGGCGCACTCGTTGCGCTGCTGATCGTGTGGGGTGCGTCGGTCATCGCCGACTCGCCGCAATTCTCGGCGCTGGCGGCAAAGGCGTGCCCGCCGGAGCTGGTCGGCAGCGCGCTGGCGATCCAGAACTCGATCGGATTCGCGATCACCGTCGTGTCGATCGCGGCGACGACCTCGCTGCTCGGCCGGTTCGGGCTCGATGCGACCTGGCTGATGGTGCCGGGCCCGCTGCTCGGGCTGACGGCGTTCGCGCTGACATCGCGGCCGGCGACCGGCGTACAACGAACGGAGACAAACGATGTTGGACCTCCAGTACCTGTCGATCCTGATGGAAGTCGAGCGCCTCGGTAGCGTCACGGCGGCGGCCGAGCGCCTGTGCGTCACGCAGTCGGCGCTGTCGCACATGGTGCGCAAGTTCGAGGAGCGGCATGGCGTCAAGCTGTGGACCAAGAACGGACGCGGCCTGCGATTCACGCAGGCCGGCGAGTATCTGCTCGACCTGGCCGAGCGGGTGCTGCCGCAGATCGAGCATGCGGAACGCACGCTCGTCGATTTCGCCGAAGGCCGGCGCGGCGCGCTGCGCGTGGGGATGGAGTGCCACCCGTGCCAGACCTGGCTGACGCGCCTGACGTCCCAATATCTGGCCGCCTGGCCCGATGTGGATTTCGATGTCCGGACCGCCTTCCGTTTCGACGGCGTGGCCGCGTTGCTCGGCTATGAAATCGACTTGCTCGTCACGCCCGACCCGATCGACATGCCGGATGTCATGTTCGTCCCGGTGGTCGACTACGAGCTGGTGCTTGTCGTGCCCGACACGCATCCGCTCGCGGCGCGCGACCACGCATTGCCGCACGACCTGCTTCAGGAAGAGCTGATCACCGTGCCGGTGAGCAAGGAGCGGCTCGACATCTATACGCGCTTTCTCGTCCCCGCGCACTGCCGGCCGAAGTTCCATCGTACGGCGGAGCAGACCGAGCTGATGCTGCAGCTCGTCGCCGCTCGACGCGGCGTGTCCGTGCTGCCGGACTGGCTCGTCATCGAGCAAGGAGGTGACTTGCCGATCCGCACGGTGCGGCTCGGCGAGCACGGCCTGCACAAGCACATCAATCTCGGCGTCCGGCGCGGAGAAGAGTCGACGGCTTATATCGCCGGTTTTCTCGAACTGGCCCGGCAGATGGGCGGCGCGATCGGACGCCACGCCGACTGAGCCGATGTCGGCGCTGGCGTCGTCGCGCAAGACGTCACGCCGCGTCGCGCGGAATCGACAGCACCATGCGGAAATTCGCGTCACCGGAACGCATCCGCTGATACGCGTCGTTGGCCCGCTCGAGCGGCATGACCTCGATCATCGGACGCACGCCTGTGAGCACACTGAAGTCGAGTGCCTTCTCCGTTTCGTACGGCGAGCCGGTCAGCGAGCCCAGCACGCAGCGTTCGCCGCCAACCAGCTGGCTCATCGACACCGGCAACGGATCCTTCCCCGCGCCCAGTACGATCAGTCGTCCTTGCGGTGCCAGGCCGTTCAGTGCACGTGCCGCGGTCTCGGGATCGGCGATCGTCGTCACGATCGCACGTGCTCCGCCCAGACGCTTGAGCGCGTCCGACACGTCCTCGTGACGGGTATCGACATAGCGATGCGCGCCGAGCTGCCGCGCGGTGTCGGCGATATCGTCGCCACGGCCGATCGCGACCACGCGGAAACCCATGCGACGCGCGTATTGCACGGCCATGTGTCCGAGCCCGCCAATGCCCAGGATCGCGACGACGTCGCCCGCTTCGGCCCCGCATTTCCTGAGTGCGTTGAATGTGGCGATTCCCGCGCACAGAATGGGTGCCGCCTCTTCCGCACTCAGCTCGTCCGGAATCGACACGAGGCCCGTGCTGCGCGCCAACATCAAATCCGCGTAACCGCCGTCGCACGTCGCGCCGACGACCGGCTGGTCGTGGCACTGCGTGAAGTGCCCCTGGCGGCACGCCGGACACACGAGACAGGGCCCACCGAGGCGGCCCACGCCGACGCGCTGTCCGATCTGCCACATCGGCGCACAATTGGCGCCCAGCGCGACGATGCGACCGACCACCTCGTGACCCGGCACGCGCGGCAGCGGTGCGCCCGGCACCGGATGCTCGATATCCCGTCCATCCGCACCGCAGACCCCGCATGCGTCGACGGCGATCAATACCTCGCCATTGCCAGGTTCCGGTATCGTCCGCTCGACCAGCTCGAGCGCGCCTGGCCGGACAATCTGCATCGCGCGATATGTCGTGTGTTTCATCGATTTTTCCAATGTGTTCGTCGGGCGGCGGCCCATGGTGCAACCGGTCGCGCGGAACGCGACGCGTGCGCCAGCCGCCACCATTGCGTTACATGAGCACGCGTTGACGCGCGGAGATCAGCGCTTGAACACCGCGTGCGGCTGCGTCGATCGCGCCGGCGACGTAGCCGGGAAACGGCCGTGACCATTCGCTGGCAATGCCGGTCAGTCGTACGCTCCACGGGCCCTGCGGCACTTGAGGTGCAGCGATCTCGTGCTGCGGCAGCGCACCCACTGCATCGTCGTACGTCGCCGTGTACGGGTCGCTCGCCCAGTCCTTGATGAAGTCGGCTACCGGCGTGGCAGCCGCCGGTCCGAACAGGCGTGCCAGCTGCGCGCGGCAATGGGTGAGCAGCACATCGTCAGCGACGCTCGCGCGAAGCCGGGCCGGCACGCCGAAGAAACCGAACAGCGCTGCGCTGCCTCCCGCCATCGACGCATCGTGGATCTCGGAGAGCGGGCCGCAAGCGCTACGCGCGTCGCCGGACAGACCCTGCTCGCGCCAGAACGGTGTCCCGTACAGCGCCACGTACTTCGCATGAGGCGCCATCCAGGTGCCCGTGCGACGCCATTGCTGTGCGATCGACGGGGGAAGTGCAGGCGCAAATTTGATGCACTCCTCGACCAGACGCGGCGGCACGGCCAGCAGCACATGCTCTACCTGCACGGTTGCGACGTTGCCCGCGGCATCCTCGCTATCGACCTCGATGTGCTCGCCGATGCAGCGCAGGCGACGCACGATCGTTCCCGTGCGGATGCGCGTCGCGTCGAGCCGGCCGCCGAGCGCATCGATCAGCGCCGACATCCCGCCCACCAGCCGCATCGACGCAGGCGAATTCGCATAGGTCGGCATTCGCGCGGGCTGCTCGTTGCGCGAGCGCTCGATCAGCATGT
The DNA here is from genome assembly GCF_017104785.1 of Burkholderia sp. Ac-20353. NCBI lineage: Bacteria > Pseudomonadati > Pseudomonadota > Betaproteobacteria > Burkholderiales > Burkholderiaceae > Burkholderia > Burkholderia sp. Ac-20353. Next base: position 77,105 of record NZ_JAAGPL010000002.1, read on the forward strand.
CGCCGGCCGTGTGCTGCTCGAACCGGTCGAGCCCCAGAGCGTGGACCAGCCGGTCCAGTTGCGGCTGGACCTCCGGCCAGAACCAGGTCGGCCCGAGATCGAAGCGGTTGACGCACCGGCTGGTGATGTCGTCGCAGACATCGCCCGGCGCGGCGACGGACAGAATCCGTCCGCCGAGCGCGTCGCGTGCTTCGAACAGCTGGTAATCGTGGATGCCATGCTCTTCGAGCAGGCAAGCCGCATACAGGCCGCTCAGGCCACCGCCGACGATGGCGATACGTGTCGTTGGCATCGCTAGGCTCCCGATCGGGTGTGAAGCAAACGGCGCGTCTTGAAATAGCACGGCTGCCGTCGCACCGTTACGCGACCTGATAGATCCGGATCTCGGGCGCGGCGTCGAGCAGCGGCGAGAGCGCGCGTACGACGTCCTGCTCGAACAGGTCGCTGGTCAGATAGGCCTTCGCGTTGTCTTCGGTGTCGAAGCCGTGCAGCACTTGCACGTCGGCATCGCGCACCAGCAATTCCTTCGATTTCGCGCCGGCGATCGTATCGAGGAACGGCGCCTTGTACATCTGATACACGTTCGCGGCGGCAGCGCGCTTGTCGGTTGCGATATTGAGGGTGATCTGCAGGTACACCATGAAGTCTCTCCTGGGTCGGTAACGAAATGGCCGCACATCGTCAGCCCCGGAAGTCGCAGACCGACAAGATGACGCGGATGCCCAAGGCCCGGACAACGTCCGGAGCTTTGCGCCGAACCTATTCTTCCGTTGGCGCGAGACATTCGACAAAGCAGATTTTGTGTTGCGACCAGAAAGAAAATCTTCGTTGTGGCAGGCCGCCGGTCGGGCATCGCTTACGCGATCGCCACCTTGCGTTGTGCGCGCAGCGCCAACCAGCAGATGCCTGCCCCGAGTCCTCCGACGACACCGCCGAACGTGCCGACCCAGGGCAATCCGAAATCGCCCGCGATGTGATTCCCGAGCAGCGCTCCGGCGCCGATGCCGACGTTATACAAACCCGAGAAAATCGATACGGCGAGATCCGTCGCGTCCGGCGCCAATCGCAGCACCCATGCCTGCATCGCGAGGCCGAAACAGACGATCGCGCCGCCCCAGATCACGGTGTGGACGGACAGCGTGACGATGCTCAGCGCGGAAGGGAAGAGAACCAGCAGGCACGTGGCAATCGCAATGACCGACGCAAGCAGGAAAGTCCCGGGGCGATGCGGGTAGATGCGGTTGAAGCAGAATGCGGCAGGGATGCCGGCGCTGCCGAACAGAATCAGAATGAAGGTGATCCGGCTCCCGCTTGCATGACTGACGCTATGGACGAACGGCTCGATGTACGTATACGACGTGAAGTGCGCGGACACGACGAGGATCGTGATCAGGTACAGCGATACCAGCATCGGCTTCCTGAGCAGAACGGGCAAGCTTCGCAGTGAACCCGTTTGCTGGCTCGGCAGCGCGGGCAACGTGGCGCGCAGTATCAGCAGCGCGATCGCCGCAACCAGTGCGATCGTCAGGAATGCCGCCCGCCAGCCGACTGCCTCGCCGATCACGCGCCCGAGCGGAATACCCGCCACCATCGCAATCGACGTGCCCATTGCAAGCAGACTGAGCGCCCGGCTCTTCCTTTCAGGTGGAGCCAGCCTCACCGCCAACGAGATTGAAATCGACCAGAAGATTGCGTGTGCGCATGCAATGCCCGCTCTGCCGAACATCAGCACGGGAAAATTCCATGCGACGCCGGTGACGACGTGGCTGGCGATGAACAGCAGAAACACCCCGGTCAACAGCTTGCGACGATCGACATGCCGGGTGAGCACCGTCAACGGAAGCGACACGACGGCCACGGTCCACGCATAGATCGTCAGCATGAGGCCGACGTCGGTCGGCTGCATGTGAAGGCTGTCGCCGATCGCGCTCAGCAGCGCAACGGGCACGAATTCCGTGGTGTTGAAAATGAACGCGGAAAGCGCCAATGCCAGCACGCCCCACCACGAGTGTTCGGAAGAGACCATTTCAGGCGTTGACATACCTGGTTCAGGCAAGAATCGATAAGGGTTGTGATCGCGTGTCGCTGTTGCTTCGGGCGCTTCGTCAGACGGAACGCCGGACGACGGCGGAACCGTGACCGGAGGCGCTTTGCGGAGCGGCCGATCAGTTTAACAAGCCCGTCTGGCGGACGTATGACGCTTCGAATCCGTCCTTGCGTTAGCCCGTCGTACGCCGATCTTCACCTGCATCGTCGAAAGCCTCGCCGCACCCACTCACTCCCCGGATTACATCAGATGAATGCCCGACAGCGCGCATATTCGCCATCTACATCGCCGGCACCATACCTGACACGCATGCTCGCGCAGGTCCCCCACCGCCCCGCCCCGTCTCCCGTCTTGACCGACGCCGGATTCACCCCCTAAATTGCCTGCATCCCGGCCTGCATCTGCCTGCCGATATGACGTGTACATGACAAAAACCGATAGTTTGCTATCGAATTGTTTTGCCCCTATCATCTCGGCCATGACAAACCTGCACGACCTCCGCCTCGCCGTCAGCAGCCTGCTCGTGCTGTCCGCCCGCAAGTGGCGGCGCACGAGCGACGCCGTGCTGACCGCGTACGGCGTCTCCGAGGCCTGCGCGGCGCCGCTGCTGATGGTCGGGCGCCTTGGCGAAGGCTTGCGGCAAGGCACGCTGGCCGACCATGTCGGCATCGAAGGGCCGTCGCTCGTGCGGCTGCTCGACCAGCTCTGCGCGGCCGGCCTCGTGCGCCGCGACGAAGATCCGAGCGACCGCCGCGCGAAAACGATCTCGCTGACCGCCGCGGGCCGATCGGTCACCGCGATGATGGAGGACGATCTGCGGACGCTGCGCGCCCACGCGCTGAAGGGCGTGACGCGTGCCGACCTCGAGGCCGCGCTGCGCGTGCTGAACGCGTTCAACGAAACCGGCGCGGACGATGCCACAGCGCGCCATCCCGACCCGCAGCGGCGCCCGTCATGAGCTACCCGAGCATTCGCGACTGGCTGTTCTCGGTCAAGACGTTCGCGGCGTCGATGCTGGCGCTGTACCTCGCGCTGTATTTCCAGCTGCCGCGCCCGTACTGGGCGATGGCGAGCGTCTACATCGTGTCGAACCCGTTCGTCGGCGCGACGCGCTCGAAGGCGCTGTACCGCGCACTCGGCACCGCGCTCGGCGCCGCCGCCGCGATCCTGTTCGTGCCGCCGTTCGTCGAGACGCCGTTCCTGTTCAGCGTCATCGTCGCGTCGTGGTGCGGGACGCTGCTCTACCTCGCGATCTCCGACCGCACCGCGCGCAGCTACGTGTTCATGCTCGCCGGCTACACGATGCCGCTGATCGCGCTGCCGACCGTCACCGATCCGACCACGATCTTCGACGTCGCGATCGCGCGTACCGAGGAGATCGTGCTCGGCATCGTCTGCGCAAGCGTGGTCGGCAGCACGATCTTCCCGAGCCGGCTCGCGCCGACGCTGATCGAGCGCACGGACGGCTGGTTCAAGGATGCCGCGTTCTATGGCCGAGAAACGCTGTCCGGCCATATCGCCGGCAAGGCGCTGTCCGCGTGCCGCCAGCGTCTCGCGTCGACGATCACGGGCCTCGAGTTTCTCATCAGCCAGCTCGGCTACGACCATGCGCACCCGCGCATCCTCGCGCGCGCACAGGCGCTCGCCGGCCGGATGCAGCTGTTCCTGCCGCTGATGTCGTCGCTCGCGGATCCGCTGCTCGCGCTGATGCGCGACCTGCATCTGCGCCCCGCCGGGCTCGACGAGCTGCTGGCCGACGCGGCGAAGTGGTTCGACGCGCCGTTGCCGACGCTGAAGGCCGCGAGCACCGGCGACGTGCCCCATGATCCGGTCGCGGACCAGCTGCGCGCGCGCATCGCCGCGCTGCAGCCGCCGGACAGCGCGCTCGCGAGCTGGGACGGCGCGCTGCTGTCGAACGCGCTGTGGCGGCTGCGCCAGGTGATCGACATCTGGCAAGACTGCCGCTCGCTGCGCGCGCTGATCGCGAACGAATCCGGCGTGTGGCAGCCGCGCTACCGGCACTGGCGGCTCGGCGGCACCGAGCGCTTCTTCGACCGCGGGATGATGCTGTTCTCGACGCTGTCGGTGGTCTGCGCGATCCTGGCCGGCTGCTGGCTGTGGGTGAGCTCCGGCTGGCACGACGGCGCAGGCGCCGTCACGCTCCTCGCCGTCGCGTGCAGCTTCTTCGCGGCGCTCGACGAGCCGGCGCCGATGGTGTTCCGGTTCTTCCTGTCGACCTGCGCAAGCGTCGTGTTCGCAGGGCTTTACCTGTTCGTCGTGCTGCCGCACGTGCATGACTTCGAGATGCTCGTGCTGATATTCGCCGGGCCGTTCATCCTGGTCGGCACGCTGCTGCCGCGCCCGCAGTTCAACATGGTGACCATGCTCGTCGCGGTCAACACGGCCACGTTCATCAGCATCCAGAGTGCCTACGAAGCGGATTTCCTCGTATTCCTGAACAGCAACCTCGCGGGTGTCGCCGGGCTGCTGTTCGCGTTCGTGTGGACCCGCGCAACCCGCCCGTTCGGCGCGGAGCTGGCCGTGCGGCGCCTGTTGCGCTCGGGCTGGGAAGACGTCGCGCGGTCCGCGTCGACGCAGCCGCTCGACGACCAGCGCAACCACGCATCGCGGATGCTCGATCGCGTGACGCACCTGCTGCCGCGCCTCGGCGCATCAGACGATCACCGCCATCCGTCGATCGAGAGCTTTCGCGACCTGCGCATCGCGCTGAACGCGCTCGACCTGCGCCGCACGCGCCGCAAGCTCGGCGGCGACGTGCCGGACGCGATCGACCGCGTGCTGGCCGGCGTAACCGAACACTTCACGCGCTGCGCGGCCGCAAACGAGCGCCAGCCCGCGCCGGCCGCGCTGCGCGAGACGATCGACGACGCGCTGCGCCGGGTCGCCGACCTCAACCTGCCGGCCGCGCAGGGGGCCGACACCGCGGCTGACATCCCGGCCAACACCGCGGCGGACGCCCAGCCGGTCGCGCCCGCGGCGCACCGCTGGCTGCGCGACACGCTGCATGCGCTCGTCGGCCTGCGGCTGTCGCTGTATCCTGCGTCGGCCGGCCAGGCGCCGCAAACCTCGGGAGGCACGCACGCATGAACCGGCTTTCCACCTCCACGCTCCTGCAACCGCGACCATGATCGGCGAAATCGACATCTTCGGCGTGTTCGTGCCGGCCCCGCTCGTGCTGATGCTGATCGCATACCTGATCAACGTCGTGATTCGCGCCGGCCTCACGCGCATCGGCTTCTATCGCCTCGTCTGGCACCGTTCGATCTTCGACCTCGGCATCTACGTGTTCGTGCTGGCCGCCGTCGTGATCGTCTCCTACCATCTCGTGGCTACCTAACGCGAAAAGAACGTGAAAAAAACCTGGCTCTCCGCAGGACAGATCCTGCTCACCCTGATCGTCGTCATCGTGGCCGGCCTCGTGCTGTGGCGGATCATCAACTACTACCTGTTCTCGCCGTGGACGCGGGACGGGCACGTGCGCGCCGACGTGATCCAGGTCGCGCCGGACGTGTCGGGCCTGATCACGTCGGTGGACGTCGTCGACAACCAGCCGGTGAAACGCGGCCAGGTGCTGTTCGTGATCGACCAGGCGCGCTACACGCTGGCCGAGCGCCTCGCCGAAGCGACGCTCGACCAGCGCCGCGCAACGCTCGCACAGGCAAAGCGCGAGTACGCGCGCAACCAGCAGCTCGGCAACCTCGTCGCGAGCGAGCAGGTCGAGGAAAGCCGCACGCGCGTCGAACAGGGCGAGGCCGCGCTCGCGGATGCGCAGGTGTCGCTCGACACCGCGAAGCTGAACCTGCAGCGCACGACGATCGTCAGCCCGGTGGACGGCTACCTGAACGATCGGGCGCCGCGCGTCGGCGAATACGTGCCGGCCGGGCACGCGGTGCTGTCGGTCGTCGACCAGCATTCGTTCCGCGTCGACGGCTATTTCGAGGAAACCAAGCTGCGCGGCATCCATATCGGCCAGCCCGTCGACATCACGGTGATGGGCGAACCGCATGTGCTGCGCGGACACGTGCAGAGCATCGTCGCCGCGATCGAGGACCGCGACCGCACGCAGGGCGCGAACCTGCTGCCGAACGTGAACCCGGCGTTCAGCTGGGTGCGGCTCGCGCAGCGCGTGCCGGTGCGTGTCGCGCTCGACGAGGTGCCGGACGACTTCCGGATGATCGCGGGCCGCACTGCAACCGTCGCGATACGCTCGACGGATTCTCCAGATAAGCGCCGCGATAACACGACGAAACCGAACGCCGCGAGCGGCGCGGCTGCGACGCTGCCGGCGTCGGCAATGGCCGCGAGCGCGGCGGGAGCGTCGCAATGACGCGGCACGGCATCCGGCTCGCGGCGGCGCTCGCGCCGCTCGCCCTCGCCCTCGGCGCCTGCAAGTCGGTCGGCCCCGACTACCGTCTGCCGCAGCAGGCGTACGTAAACGCGCCGCTCGCGAACGGCGCGCTCGACGGCGCGAACGGTACGCTCGTGTCGCACGACGCGGTGCCCGGCAACTGGTGGCAGCTGTACGACGACCCGGTTCTCAACGAGCTGGTGCAGAGCGCGCTGAAATCGAACACCGACCTGCGCGTCGCGGCCGCGAACCTCGCGCGCTCGCGTGCGGCGATCGATGTCGCGAATGCACAGGGCGGGTTCTCCGGCCGTGCGGAAGGCGGGGTGCAGCGCGCGCAGGAATCGGCCGAGCAGTTTCTGCTCGAGAACAAGCTGCCGGTCGTGAACGAAGGCACGCTCGGCATCAACGTGTCATATGAATTCGACCTGTTCGGCAAGCTGCGGCGCGGCGTCGAAGCCGCGCGCGCGGACAGCGACGCCGTCAAGGCGGCCGGCGATCTCGCCCGCATCTCGGTCGTCGCGGACGTCGTGCGCGCGTATGTCGAAGCGTGCTCGGCCGGCGACGAACTGGCGATCGCGAAAGAGTCGCTTGCGCTGCAGAAGCAGCGCGTCGCGATGTCCCAACGGCTGCGCGATGCGGGGCGCGGCAACCAGAGCGACGTGACGCGCGGCGTCACGCAGGTCCGCACGCTCGCCGCCGACATCCCGCGTTTCGAAGGCCGCCGCAAGGTCGCGCAATACCAGCTCGCCGCCCTGCTCGCTCGCGCGCCCGCCGACCTGCCGAAAGCGGTCGCCACCTGCGAGCGCCTGCCGCAGTTGCGCCAGCCGATTCCGATCGGCGACGGCGCCGCGCTGCTGCGCCGCCGCCCCGACGTGCGCGAAGCGGAGCGGCAGCTGGCCGCGTCCACCGCGCGGATCGGCGTCGCGACGGGTGCGCTGTACCCGTCGATCAGCATCGGTGCTTCGGCCGGCACGACCGGCCTCGCCGCCGACCTGTTCTCGCCGACCACCAATCGCTGGTCGTTCGGTCCACTGATCAGCTGGACGTTCCCGCTCAACGGCCAGCGCGAGCGCGTGCGCGAGGCCGAGGCCGCGACGGGCGGCGCGCTCGCGCATTTCGACGGGGTCGTACTGAGCGCGCTGCGCGAAACGCAATCAGCCCTCGCCACCTACGCGGCCGACACGCAACGCACGGACGCGCTGCGCACGGCCTACGAATCGGCGCGGAATTCGGCCGACGAAACGCACCGGCTCTACCTGGCCGGCCGCGAATCGTTCATCTCCGATCTCGATGCGACCCGCACGCTGACGAGCGTGCACGCGCAGGTCGCGGCGGCCGAAGGGCAGGTCGCGGCCGACCAGGTGCGGCTGTTCCTCGCGCTCGGCGGCGGGTGGGATGCGGATGTGGCGCCGGGCGCGCAGAACGCGGCGCCGCAGGCGGCGAATGCTGCGACGAATTCCGCCGCACACGAGTGATCGACACTGCGTCATAGCGATCGATACACAACGGTCGCCTTGCTGCAGTCCGCGCAATCCGCGCAATTCGGTGGATATTTCCTGATTCGCGGCATAGCATTCGCATGCGGTTGGCCACGTTCAACGGCGGTAAACTGGCCGACGCACTCTATTCACTCACCGCTGCCCGTCGGGCAGCGGCATCCACAGCGGAGATTCATCATGCGAACCAGCGCCCGTAATCATTTCGTCGGACAGGTCTCGGCCGTCAAGGCCGGCGCCGTCAACGACGAAGTCACGCTACGCACGCAGGACGGCCTCGAGATCGTCGCCGTCATCACGCACGGCAGCGCCGCATCGCTCGGGCTCGCGACCGGCTCCGCCGCGTTCGCGCTGGTCAAGGCGTCGTCGGTCGTCGTGATGGTCGACGTCGACAGCAGCAAGGTTTCGGCCCGCAACTGCATCGCAGGCACCGTGTCGTCGGTCACGAAGGGGGCCGTCAACGCGGAGGTTGCAATCACCGCTGCAGGCGGTGCGCAAATCGTCGCGATCGTGACCAACGACAGCGTCGAGCGGCTCGGGCTCGCCAGCGGCAACGCGGCGACGGCGATCTTCAAGGCGTCGAGCGTGATCGTCGGCGTCGAGTAACGAGCGTGACGCACGCACCGGCCTCTGCCGATCCGTCCGGCGCCGCACAGGCGTGCGAACGGTATCGGCACGCGCTGCTGGCCGGCGCGGACGACGCTGATTCCCCCGACGCGAACCTGTTTTCCACCCTCGTCGCGGCACGCATCGGCCGCGGCGAACTGGCATTGCTCGGGCTTCCGCGTGCGCGGCTCGTCGCGTTGCTCGCCAGGCATTTTCCGCACTTGGAACCTGTCGCCGCATCCGCATTGCCGGTCTTGATCGTGATCGACGATCGTGCGCATGCGGATTTCGTCGCCGCACTGCACGCGCTGCTGCTGCGCGACGTCAGCCACGCCGTACACGAGGACGATGCCGACTGCCTCGCAGCGATCATCGCGCACGCGTGCCTGCGCCCCGATCACCTGTGGCGCGACCTCGGTCTCGACGGACGCGAAGCCGTGACGGGCATGCTGGCGCGCTACTTCCCCGCGCTGGCCGCGCGTAACGTCGAACCGCTGCGCTGGAAGAAATTCCTCGCGCAGGAAGTCGCCCGGTCCCGTGGCCTGGCACCCGCTCCCGCACCGGGGTGCCCCGGCTGCGAGGACTACGTGGTGTGCTTTCCGCCGGTTCGATAGCGGCCCGTGCGACCCCCGCGCATGGACGACACGTTCGTGTATCCTGTCGCGCATGACGAAGCCCACCACCGCCGCGACGCGGCCCGCGATCGACGCCCCCCAGGTCAGTTTCCGCATGCGCATCCGCAAGGGTGACACGGTCGCGCTCGGGCCCGGCAAGGTGTCGCTGCTCGAAGCCGTGCATGAGCACGGTTCGATTTCGGCGGCCGCACGCAGCCTCGGCATGTCGTATCGTCGGGCCTGGCTGCTGATCGACGAGTTGAACCGTTCGCTGACTTCGCCCGCCACCGTATCGGAGCAAGGCGGACACAGCGGCGGCGGTTGCACGCTGACGCCAGTCGGCGAAGAAATCATCCAGCTCTATCGCGCGATCGAACTTCAGGCGCAGAAGCACTGCGCGAAGCAGATCGCGGCCCTCACCGAACTCATGCAGCGCTGACGCGGCGCGGCACTACCCGTGCCGCAGGCAGAATGCCGACACGCGCGTGCAGCTCGACAGCTGCGCCGCATCGTCCTGGTCGTCGCTCATCAGGTCGACGAAGCTGGCGACGCTCGCGGTCCGGAGCGGGCGATACGCAATCCGATGCCGCTCGCACACGCGCTTCAGCGTGTTCATCGAATCGTGGTCGATGCAGTCGACCGGGAACACGACCAGGTCCGCGCCGGGAATCGACGCCGCCAGCTTGCCTTTGCGGTCTTCGATGCCGCCGTCGTGAACGGTCAGCGTGCCGCCGGCGGATTCCACGAGCCGCCGGATCGCCGCGTGCGATCCGGGGCGGCCGCCGACGTACACGATGCGCTTGCCACGCGCGCGCTCGAGTGTCGGCGGCATACTCTCAGGTTCGGCGATTGTGCGCAGGATGGCCTGTTCCATCGCGTGCGCTTCGCTCTTCATCGTCGCGATCGTGTCGCGACCCTCGTCGAGTTGCGCGCGCAACGCCTGCACGCGCAACTGTTCTTCTTTCAACCGGTCCTCGGCTGCGCGGCAACGGCTCGCGTGCAGCGCGACGATCGCGTCGCGCTCGCTCACCGCGTCGCGCAACCGCGCGAGTTCCGCGTGCTGGTCGCTGTCCGCCGAAGCCGCGCGCCGGTTCACCACCGCGGTTAGCGCATCGATCGTCGCGCGCAGCGCACGCACCTCGGCATCGCGCTCGACGGCCAGCGTCTGCAGCCGGGCCTGCTGGCGCTCGATCTTGTCCGTGAGCGCTGCGTTCTCGTCTTCGAGTGCGACGAGACGGCGGATGTCGGCACGGTTCGCCGCGCCCACCAGATGCGACAGCATGTGGACGTCGCCGAATGCAAGCTGCCGCATCTCCAGTGTCGCCGCCGGATGCGTGACGATGGCCCAGTACGCGGGCGGTACGTCGCCCGTCTTCAGCGCATCGCGCCACAATGTGCGCAGCGCGTCGACGTCCTTTGCGAGCCCGACGCGCTTGAGCGCCGGCGCATAACGTTGATCCAGCGCCTTGTGCAGCGCTTTCGCGCCGTCGCCACCCTGCGCCGCCAGTTCGACCGCCGCGTTATGGATCTGCAGGTCGGACGCGTGCTCGCGATCCACGTCGGTGTAACGCGGCACAAGCTTGCGCAGTTCCGCAGTCGTCAGGCATGTGCCGATCACCGAGCAGTGAATATGCGGATCGAGCTCGGCAAGACGTGCCCTGCGCGGCGCCGCAGGCCGCGTGGCCGGTGCGGGTAGCGGCGGGCGTTCGCAGCAGCGATCCTGCAACGGCTGAAGCGGTTGCAACGGCTGAATCGGCTTCGAATCGGACGAGCCGGACACCAGCGGGGACAGTCGAAACGGGGGCGTCTCCATCGCAAGGCCTCGTTCAGTGAGCGACTCAGGCGAGCGCGTCGATCTCGCGGCGCGGGATCGCGGCCGCATGCGTCGGCGCGGGTTGCGGATGGCATTCCAGCACGTGCGCGACGCACAGCGCGACCAGTTCCGCATCGAGTCGCTCGAGCGCCGCCGCAGCGTGTTGCAGTTCGGCGTCGCCGGCCGGCGGCGACTGCGCGAAGATCACATCCCGGTGCCGTTCCGCGAACGCCGCGCGCTCGAGATATCGATTCAGCTCGGACAGGCGGCGAAATCCGGCCAGCTCGGCCTGCCGCGACAGCAACGTCAGCAAGCGGTCGAAGCGCAGCGCATCCGCGTCGCCGGCCGCCGGGACAGCCGCACCATGCGGCGCGAGCATCGCGACAACACGCAGCACGCTGCCGCGCAGACGCCCGAACGCATCGACCACGGTCGCGATCCGTTCCGCGCGCGGACCATCCTCGCGCCGCCTCAGCGGCACGATCGTCGCCGACAGCACGCCGCATTCGACGCCGTCGCTCAACTCTAGCTGCGCTCGTTTGCCCATCCCGCCCTCGCTGCAATCGAACCTGCCCTGCCTTCGGTAGCAGGGGCTGCTCGAATACCTGTCGTAATCGTTGACCTCGTAATATACAGCAGAATATAACGAAGGCTGAAATTCGTGGTTTGTATCGTTTGCGATTCGGGAGAAGTCGGTGGTTTACGCGGTGGACTGCGCGCGCTTTTCCCTCGCGCCCTCGATAGGGCCGCCGCTCACGGTTTTCCGATTCCCGAGATACCAGTGCCTGCCACGGGTGGCGATCGTCCCGTTCACCAGGAAACCGACATGCACAACTTTTCCATTGGGCATGGACGCTGCCGGCCATGCTCGTCCGATTCACGGGGCATCTGGATTGGATCGCTTGCGCGAGTCTTATGGCTTTCCGGTGACAAAGCAGATCAACGTTGCCTGACCGCTGGCCGAAACAGTTTCATGCCATTGGTCGGTAATTTGTAAACCATTCGAAGTGTAGAGGCCGCACAAGCTTCACGTTGATGCAAAGTCAAATCGCGCTGCCGAGCCCGATGCGGACGGTGGCACATTCGCCTGGCATTGGAACGTCGCATTGTCGTTGTTGCTCTGCGTGACAACGGCCTTGGTATCGGTCGTGAAGACGAAGTTTCCGTTGCCGTCAGCCAGACCGCAGCCGCCGGCCGGGTTGATGACCACGGCTCGCGCAGCGTGCGCCATGGGCGCAGCCAATGCGAAGAGTGCAGACGCGGATGCAAGAACTAGATGTCTAGTAAGCATGGCACTTCCTTCGAAATTAATAGAAATCGAATCATCGTGAATACGTGGTCGCAATCAAAAGTTCCGGACATTCCGAATTGCGCCCACGGACTGCAAACACCTCTGGCTTGATTGTTGCCTCCAGGCCACGGCCCTCCGTCCCGACATCATGTCGATTCACGATCGAAACCCGTCACGCCGCACCGATGATGCGATCGAGACGGCCCAAACTATCTGGATGCGGCAACTGCAGACGTCACGTTCAACATTGCGTCGGCGCTCGTTGTCGAGCCCGCTCCGCAATGGACTTCAACGCTGTATCTGGCGCCGTTGTCGGTGGACGCGACCGGCGGCGTCGTGTAACTGGCGCCAATGGCCGCTGGAATCGCAACCCCATTGCGGCGCCACTGATAGGTGGGCGTCTGGCTGCTCTCGACCGCCACGAAGAAGGTTGCGGTCTGCCCGGCGAGCACCGACTGACGGCGCGGCTGCGACGTGATGCTGGGGGCCGTCACGCCGGTCTCCGGCGGCCTGACGCTGAGTTTGGCACCGGCGCTGGTGACTTTGCCCGTCACGTCGCTGACGACGACCGAAAATACCGAGTTCGTATCACCGATAGATAGAGCGCCTGTGGTGTACTTCGAACTCATCGCACCAGCGATCTTGACGTCGTCGATCAACCATTGATACATCAGCGGCCCGTTGCCCGACGCGGTCACGGAGAAGGTTGCGGTCTGGCCGGAAGTTACGGTAATGCTTTGCGGCTGTACCGAGATCGAGATGACAGGTGCGCTGATGGCCTTGCCTGGCTCCGATACCGGGTTGCCGCTGGCGCCGCCTTGACTGCCGTCGCCCACACTGACAGCCGTCGATGGGAATCGTGCCTGCGTCGCCGACCCCGAATCGTTATCGCCACCGCAGGCGCCTAGCAGAGCCGACAAGGCGGCCAGTACCGAAGCGAAAAGCCCCTCTGGATCACCCATGACAAGCGATCAGCGGGATTGGCTGCAGGACCAGGCTTAGGGACAGCCGTTGCGTGGTCGCTCATGGCTCGGGACATGTTGGTCGCTCCTGTTGGACTCAGCCCCGGTAACTCGTCAACGGTTGAACATCGCATCGATGTCGTCACGCGCTGATGCCGAAGGCAAGCGCGGTTGCTTTCGCAAGCTTCACCTTTCAACAATTGCGCTCTCGTCGGCTGCCTGATCTGGTTGCGAGTGGCGGGCCGTTGCCTGCCGGAAAGGCGGATGGCCCCGGAGCCAGCACTCCGATCGCACTGTCTGACTGGTTGCTTGGCTCATCGTCGGTGCATGGCAGTTGCAATGACGCCAGCCGTAACCGACGCATGTGATTCGGCATCGCACTGTTAGCGAAATATGGACCACTCACGATTACTCATTGTTTTGATTTGCAAAATTCACCTGATAGCCACGCGGGGAATTCGCAACATGACAAAACGCTACATGCGTGATACATGCCTTGCTTCGTCGAGCCCTTCTTTCTCAAGTTTCGATTGCACTGGCAGCCAATTGACGAGGATCCCAAGACGTTTCAAACACGAAACATACACGATGAAAATGATCGATACGACCCATTGCTTCCGGCCAGAAAAACAATTTATGAAATCGACCACCACGAATATGCTATTCGAGAACAATTCCACGGTTTGATAGGACGAATTTACGCTCACCCCTCCAAAAAATTTGAACTAATTTCATGTTACATATGACGTCATTCAAATAGGAAAACTATGAATTTGAATTTGAGCCAACATGAAAACGTTTTGCTCAATCACATTTCCTCCAACAAAAAGCGAATGGAGCGCTTTCAAAAACATGTGTCGGTGCACTCCGGGTATGGTCGTCCGAACGTCCGGACGTGCCGGCATCCTCAAAACGTTTCATGCCTGGTACAGGTCCCCTTTGATGTGATGATCGGGGTGTGTCCCGCCTCTCGACGATCGTGACGAAATGGCGGGCCGCCATCACGATGTGTTTCGACGATCACGCACGACCATGCAAATTCGACACGATCTTCGTAGTCGACCCGGGTTCGGCTAAACATAGTCATCCGCTAGCCCCGAACGGCTGCAATCAACTGCGTTCCCGTCATTCATTGGCAACCCGGATCTCCGGAGCAACGCCTGTCGCAAACAGAAACACTACAACATCCTGACGGCAAACGTTTTCGCAGAAAGCCTGGATGCTGTATCAATGCCCGGAGAGAAAAGGCCAGCATCTTCTGAACGCCTGCACCTCTGCCGCATGCGTTGCCGATTGACCAGCTCGGCCCCGATCTCGCCTTAATTTTCTTGCCACATTTCCCGGTAAAATCGCTTCTCCCCCGACCTTTTCAAGGTGTCCGCATGCGGCATGGCCGAAGCCATCTCAGCGCAAGCCCGGAGTCCCGGAGCGGGATCGTTCACGTTCCTTTCGATGTGCAGACGGAACCTGTGCACCGACAATTTTTGGAATGGCGCGAGCGTATCGGTCAGGTCATGGATGTCGTGCCGACGCGTGCGCAAATCGAGCGGCCTTTTCGCGGGGCGATCGACACGTATTGGCTCGGGGAATTTCTCTTCGCCGTCGCGTACACCGACGAGTTGACCCTCGAGCGCACGATCGGCCGGATCTCGCAGGACAACGCGCGTGCCATTGCCTTCCATATCGTGACGGACGGCGACGCCGCGACGCTCGTTACCCGCCCGGGAAAGCGCGCGGACGCCCCACTCGACGTCGGCATCCTCGCGGTCGATTTCGATCAGCCTCTGCACGTGTTGCGACGTGCGTGCCGGCACGTGACGCTGTTTGTGCCCCGTACGGCATTGCAGCAGGTATTTCCAGACCCCAGCGCTTTACACGGGCGTGTCCTCGGCGCAAACGAGCCGGCTGTGCAGCTGGTCAGGCAGCGCGCGACGGCGCTCTCCACGAGCATCGATTATCTGTCGTTCGATGACGCCTATCGGTGCATCACTGAAATCGTTCGACTGGTCGCCGACGCATTCGGAGAACAGGCCGGGTTGCGCGGGAGCAAACCCGCGATCGCCCGCGCGATTGCGTTCGACGCGGCACGCCGCTTCGTGCGGGCCAATCTGGCCGAGATCGATCTCTCTCCGGAGCATGTGGTCGAATCGCTGGCGCTTTCGCGGGCGACCGTATACCGGATGTTTCAACATGAAGGCGGGCTAGACGCCTACATTCGGCATCTTCGGCTGCGCGCGGCGGCGGACGATCTCGTTCGTTTGCCGAACCTTCCGGTCGCGGAGATCGCCTATTCCGTCGGCTTCAAATCCGCGTCGGACTTTACGCGCGCCTTTCGACGGGCTTATGGTTTCGCGCCGCAGGAGGTTCGGACGTACAAGGACTGGTTTCCGGGGCAGCAACTCTGATGCGGACCGACACAAGTCTCATATTGCCTGGTACAAGCGGTCACACGGCTGCACCGTCAGGTCGCTTGTTGTTGCCGGCGGAGCCGCCGATGCTTGCGCCCGGCATCGCGCACAGCAATTTCAGCGTTCAGGGCGACGCCCGTCGAAGCTTCCTGGCCTGGCAGGAGCGCATGAGTCCCGTCTATGACATTCAGCCTTCGTCGAAGCACGCCGAGGATACCTTCGACGCATCGCTGTCCCGATACACGATCGACAATCTGAGTCTTTTCGACTTCCGCACCGCTCCGAACCTGGCCGTGCGGTCGCTGGGCCGGGTTTCGACCGAGAGCATTCGCGACATCAGCTTCAGCGTGTTCCTTGAAGGGCAACCGGGGCTGTTCGTAGGCGGCAATCCGCGTCCCGACGCACCGCCGATACCGCAAGTGCCAAGCATCCTCGCGCTGGACATGGATCAACCGTGCACGATCCGGAGCTTTCATGGTCGGATACTGCTCCTGTTCGTGCCGCGCGCGCTCGTGGAAAGGTCGCTCCCTGATGCAGCGTCACTGCATGGCCGCTCGCTTCATGCGACCACTCCTTTGACGCGCTTGCTGATCGAGCATCTGGTGGCGCTGAATCGACAAATCGTCGGGCTGAGCAAGGAGGAAGCGCACCAGTCCTTTGTCACTGCGGTAGAACTGGTCGTCGCCGCTTTCAGCCGTCAAGCGGGTCTTTCCGGCAACGGTCGCGCGGCGGTCCGTGCCGCTGTCTACGGACAAGTGCGGCGGCATGTCGAGACTCATCTGCACGATCCGGAATTGTCGCCTGACAGCGTGCTGGCATCGCTGCATCTCTCGCGCGCCAGCGTGTATCGCATCTTTGAGCATGAAGGTGGTCTGGCCGCCTATATCCGCAGCCGCAGGCTGCGAATGGCGGCCGATGAACTCGTGCGCTTTCCGCACATGGAGGTACAGGACATTGCGTCGGGGTTGGGTTTCAACGATGCGTCGAGCTTTACGCGTGCATTCCGGCGCGCGTTCGACATCGCGCCACGGGATTTGCGCGAGTACGCACCGTTGCTCCAGCGCGGACATGCAACACGGGTGCGCTTTACGTAGACCACAGCGTTTGCCCGCGCGTCAACGGGCGATGTCGCCGCCGAACAGCGTACGGCGGATCCGTGCGAACAGCGCCGTGTCGGCAGCCTGCGCACGCAATTCGGCATCGGCGTGCGCCGGTTCATCAGGGCGCACATCGGGATACGCATCGGCAAGCGCCCCCAACGCGTCGTTGCTGACGATCCACGCACGTACGATCTCGATCATTGCCTGACGATCCGTGCTCAACAACTGCGCGACCGCCACTCGGCCGACTTCCTCGTAGAGCGGCCAGCACGATTCGTCGTCAGCTTCGAGCGCGTTCAGCAGCGGCCCGATCGCATCGTTGCTTTGCGTGGTCATCGTATTCGTCCTCGTTCAAACAGCGCCATCGTGCACGCGTGCATCGCGGGTAGCGGCACTGCGTGCCCGCCGCGCGATCAGAGATACACCGGCAGCCGGCACACCGTGCGCGACGGCCGCCCCCGAACGGAAACGCTCAATCGAGCTGGCTGCGCAGTGCCTTCGCCGCGCTCACCATGTTCGTCAGCGCCGGAATCACTTCCGCCCACTGGCGGGTCTTCAGGCCGCAGTCCGGGTTCACCCACAGGCGTTCCGCCGGGATCCGCTCGGACGCCTTCTTCATCAGGCCGACGATGTGCTCCAGCGTCGGGATGTTCGGCGAGTGGATGTCGTAGACGCCCGGCCCGATTTCGTTCGGATACTTGAAGTTATCGAACGCGTCGAGCAATTCCATGTCCGAGCGCGACGTCTCGATCGTGATCACGTCGGCGTCCATGTCGGCGATCGACGCGATGATGTCGTTGAACTCCGAATAGCACATGTGCGTGTGGATCTGCGTGTCATCCTGCACGCCGTTCGCGGTGATGCGGAACGATTCGACCGCCCACTTCAGATACTCGCTCCATTGCGCACGGCGCAGCGGCAGCCCTTCGCGCAGCGCGGCCTCGTCGATCTGGATCACGCGCACGCCGGCCTTCTCGAGGTCGAGCACTTCTTCACGGATCGCGAGCGCGAGCTGGTAGCACGATACCGAGCGCGGCTGGTCGTCGCGAACGAACGACCAGTTCAGGATCGTCACGGGGCCGGTCAGCATCCCCTTCATCGGCTTGTTCGTGAGCGACTGCGCATACGTGATCCATTCGACCGTCATCGCGTTCGGGCGGCTGATGTCGCCGAACAGGATCGGCGGCTTCACGCAGCGCGAACCATACGACTGCACCCAGCCGAACTGGCTGAACGCGTAGCCGTCGAGTTGCTCGCCGAAGTACTCGACCATGTCGTTGCGTTCCGCTTCGCCGTGCACGAGCACGTCGAGGCCCAGCGCTTCCTGCTCGCGCACGCTGCGCTCGATCTCCGCGCGCATCGCGCCCTGGTAGCCGGCTTCGTCGAGCGCGCCGGCCTTGAACTGGCTGCGCGCCTGACGGATTTCAACCGTTTGCGGGAACGACCCGATCGTCGTCGTCGGGAATGCCGGCAGGTTCAGCCGGGCCGACTGCTTCGGCGCACGCGTGCCGTACGGGCTCTGCCGCTGGCCGAGCGCGGCCGTGATGCGTTCCACCGCGGCCTTGACGGCCGGGTTGTTCACGCGCGGCGATTCGCGTCGGCTGCGGATCGCGGCGGCATTCGCGGCGAGCGCGTCGGCGACGGCATCGCGCCCCTCGTTCAGCGCGGTGGCGAGCACCTTCAGCTCGTCGAGCTTCTGCAGTGCGAACGCGAGCCAGGAACGGATTTCCTCGCCGAGCTTCTCCTCGCTCGCGAGATCGACCGGCACATGCAGCAACGAGCACGACGGCGCGATCCACAGGCGCTCGCCGAGCTGCTTCGCGAGCGGCTCGAGCCAGTCGAGCGCGGCGCTCAGATCGGTCTTCCAGATATTGCGGCCGTTGATCGCGCCAACCGACAGCACCTGATCGCCACCCAGTTCGCGAGCGAGCGCGTCGACTTCGCCGCGTGCGTTGATCGCGTCGATATGCAGGCCGTCGACGCGCAGCGAACGCGTGAGCGCGAGGTTGTCCTTCAGCTCGCCGAAATAAGTCGCAAGCAGCAGCTTGATCCGCCGCGTTTCGAGCGTCTCGTAGGCAGTCCGGAACGCGTCCTGCCATGCGGCGTCGAGTTCCGTCACGAGCGCCGGCTCGTCGATCTGCACCCATTCGACGCCCTGCGCGGTCAGCGTGTCCAGCAGCGCGCCATAGACGGGCAACAGCTTCGGCAGCAGCGCGAGGCGGTCGGAATCGTCCTTCGCCTTGCCGAGCCACAGGTACGTGACCGGGCCGATGATCACCGGCTTCGCGTTCACACCGCGGGCCTGGGCTTCCGCGAGCTGCTGCAGCAGCCGCGACGGGTTGAGCGAGAAGTTCGTGTCCGCGTGGAATTCCGGCACGATGTAGTGATAGTTCGTGTCGAACCACTTCGTCATTTCGCCCGCCGCGACACCGCCGCAGCATGCCGCGTGTTCTTCAGCCGACTGCGCCGAGCGGCCGCGCGCGACGCGGAAGTAGTTGTCGAGCGGGTCACCGTGGAAATCCTGCACACGCTTCGGCAGGTTGCCGAGCGTGAAGCTCATGTCGAGCACCTGGTCGTAGAACGCGAAATCGCCGACCGGTGCGAGATCCAGATCCTTCTGGTGGTCCCAGTGGCGCGCGCGCAGCTGCACGCCGAGCGCCTGCAGTTCATCGCGCGACGATTCGCCTTTCCAGTAGCGTTCGAGACCGAACTTGAGTTCACGTTTTGCGCCGATGCGCGGGAAACCGAGATTGTGTGTCGTAACCATGGGCGCGGCCATCCAGTGATGAGTCGAAAGCTGTCTGGCGCAGATGATAGGATTTCCGATGCATGATTAAAAATGTAATTATTTCATCTATCGATTAGTTTTTTTCATGTTGGCCATTCCGGATCATCCCGATGCTTGAACGCTTCCATCTTCTGATCATTCGCGAAGTCCAGCGGCAGGGCTCGCTGACGGCCGCCGCAAGCGAGCTGTTCCTGACCCAGTCGGCGCTGAGCCATACCGTGAAAAAGCTCGAGCAACAGCTCGGCACGCCGATCCGGGATCGCGAGGGCCGCAGCCTGCGGCTCACGCAGGCGGGCCGCTACCTGCTGACGCTCGCGGAACAGCTGCTGCCGCAATTCGAGCATGCCGAGGCGCGCATGAAGCAATACGCGAACGGCGAGCGTGGCACGCTGCGGATCGGCATGGAATGCCATCCGTGCTTCATGCTGCAGATGGTCGCGAACAACCGGGGCGTTGCCGCGCTGCCGCGGTGGCTCGCGGAAGAATACGCAGACAGAATGGCCATCACGGCGGTGAAGCTCGGCAAGAACGGCATTGCAAAGCGGATCTTTCTCGGCACACGCGAAGCCGACGGCGAGCTCGAATATCTGGTCTCGTTCGTCGATTTCGCGCGGCGGTCGAACTGGCAGGCGCCGCGCATGCGTCGCTGATTGCCCCTCCGGCGGCAAAATCGAGTGCTTGATTTTGAGAACGGTCGGTTCTAATATTCGTCCCCATGAGTCCGAGTTCTTCCATTCCGTCCCGTGACCGGGGGCGCCCGCGCGAATTCGAAGTCGACGATGTGATCGACGCGGCAGCGCGCGTGTTCTGGGAACAGGGCTACCATGCAACGTCGATCGACGCGCTGTGCGACGCGACGGGCGTATTTCGCGGCAGCCTGTACAGGACGTTCGGGGACAAACATGGATTGCTTGTCGCTGCGTTCAACCAATATGCAGAAGGTGCAGTGGCGCGCCTCAAGGAGCGTCTCGCGGCGGATCTGCCGCCTGGTCAGGCGCTCCGCGAAGCGCTCCTGCATTACACGAAGATCGCTGCAAATCTGTCGGCCCGACGCGGTTGTTTCATCACGAATGCGGCAATCGAGCTGTTGCCGACGGACGACGAACTGCGTCCGCATATCGAATCCACATTGCAACGCATCGCGACGCAATACAGCCTCGCCGTCGCGCGCGGCCAGCAGGCGGGCGAATTCGACCGCAGCCTCGACGCGGAAGAGGTCGGCCGGTTTCTGCTTTGCCTGATTCAGGGGATGCGGGTACTGGGCAAGACCAATCTGAATGAGCCGGACCTCGCGTCGATCGTCGATATGGCCATGCGCGCACTGACCTGAAATTTTTTTGAATATTTTGAGACCATTCAGTACCAAATAGTTCAAGCCTGACTCCGGTCAGATGGAATCAGAACGCCGGCATAACGCAAGTCGTGTTGCAGACACGGGTTGGCTGAACGCCGGATTTCTTCACCGAATTTGAGAACGATCAGTCATGAATAACACTCATAATCAGACGCTGTCGGTTGCTCGGTACTGGAAAGGTATCGCTTATTGTGTCGGCGCAACGATACTGATGGGCGCGATGTTTCCGATCATGACGGATGCCTTGCTCCATATCGATCCCTTTACGTTCACATCGCTGCGCTATCTGATCGCCGGCGTCGGCTTCCTGGTCCTGCTGTGGCTGACCGAAGGAAGCAGCGGCCTTGTGCCCGCCGGCGAATCGTTTCTGCTCGCGTGGTTTCTCGGATCGATCGGGTTCTGCGGCTTCGGCTCGTTTGTCTTTCTTGGCCAGCAGTTGGCTGGCGATCAAGGGGCGCTCACGGCGTCCATCATGATGGCGACGCAGCCGATGATGGGATTGCTGCTCAACGCGCTGGTGAAGCGTACCGCGCCCGCACCGCTTTCCATCTTGTTCGTGATCCTGTCGTTTGCCGGCGTGTCGCTTGTCATCACGCGCGGAGACCTGATCACCGCGCTGCGTGAACCGCAGCACTATGCGGCGAACGCGCTGATCGTGCTGGGCGCGTTGTGCTGGGTCATCTACACGTTCGGCGCCGCGCATTTCACGCGCTGGTCTGCGCTGAAATACACGACCATCACGACATGGCTGGCGTTGACCACGATCGTCACGCTCAATCTGATCCTGATTGCTTCGCACGCGATCGCGGCGCCATCGCTCGCGTCGCTGCGTTCAATCCTGCCGCATCTCGCGTATATGGGGCCCGTGGCCGGCTTCGGAGCGATTCTCTGCTGGATCACGGGCAATCGGATCCTCGGTCCGATGAACGGGGTGCTGTTCATGGATATCGTGCCGATTACCGCGTTCATCGTCTCCGCGATGACGGGAGTCGTGCCGAATCATGCACAGATCGCCGGAGCCGCACTGACAGGTGCGGCGCTCATCCTCAACAACCTCTACCTGAGGCAGCGCGGCAAGCGAATCGCGAAGGCGGCGCGCACGGCCTCGTCGGCATCGGCATAACCCACTGACTGGAGACCCGCGATGAATCCGGCTTTTTCCACGAATTTGCTCGATCTGCTTGGAATCACCTTCCCGATCGTGCTCGCGCCCATGGCCGGTGTCGGCACGCCGGCGCTTGCCGCCGCCGTATCGAGCGCGGGGGGCCTGGGCTCGATTGCGGTCGGCGCAATGTCGGTCGATAAGGCCAGATCGTCGATCCGCGAGGTTCGCCAGCGCACCGACAAGCCGTTCAACGTCAACGTGTTTGCACACCATACCGCGCAGCCCGATGCGAATCGGGAGGCCGAGTGGCTGCGTTATCTGAGCCCGCACTTCGAACAGTTCGATGCGGCACCGCCGGCAGCGTTGCAGGCGATCTATCCAAGCTTCGCCGACGCGGACGCGATGCTCGAACTGCTGCTTGCCGAGCGACCGCCCGTGGTCAGCTTCCATTTTGGCCTGCCATCCTCCGATGCAATCGACGCGTTGCGCGCCGCCGGCATTACGCTGATCGCGAATGCGACATCCGTTGACGAGGTTGTCGAGATCGAGCGTGCCGGTATCGACGCCGTGATTGCGCAGGGCATCGAGGCCGGCGGCCACCGCGGCGTGTTTGATCCGGATGGTCTGGACGAGAGACTGTCGACCGCCGCGCTCGTCGACACGGTTGTTTCCGCATCCCGTTTGCCGGTGCTGGCCGCCGGCGGCATCATGACCGGGGCCGACATTGCCGGGATGATCCGGCGCGGCGCGCAGGCGGCCGTACTCGGCACCGCATTCATCAATACGCCGGAGTCCGCAGTCAGCGACGCGTATCGCGCGGCCGTGAGCGCCCCGCTTGCGCGCACGGTGCTGACGCGATCGATTTCAGGCCGCGTCGCGCGCGCAATCGAAAATCGGTTCACGCGGTTCGATGACGACCCGAACCGGCCCGACGTGCCGGATTATCCGATTGCATACGATGCCGGAAAGCACCTCCATGCGGCAGCCGTGGCGCAGGGGAACGACGGCTACGCTGCGCACTGGGCCGGCGCAAACGTTCGATCGATTCGTGCAATGCCGGCTGCGGCGCTCGTCGATACGCTGGTTGGGGAAGCCGCCGCCACCACCGCGGCCGCCGACGCGTCAAACGCGACACGCGAGTATTGAGTGCATTGTGGGCGACTCGCCATCAAGTTCACGCGTCAGGCGACGCGGATATCTGCGGTGTCCGGGTGCCCGAACGCTTTGCCAGCGTCGGTGTCAGTCGGCCGTTTCGCGGGCCAGCTTTGCCTGCCGGCGAGCACGTTCATTGACGATCTGGTGGCGCCGATGGTCCGTCATCTTCTTCCACGCACGCGCTTCATCCCGCGTGCGAAAACAGGCCACGCAGTAGCCTGTCTTGCCGTCGAACGAGCACACTTCGACGCAAGGCGATTTGACCGCCATGCTCAGTGCCCCCTGGCGACCGGCACGACCTCGACGGTCACGTGCGACAGATCCTTGAAGCGCTGAAGCAGACCGTGATAAAAGCGCGAATCCCGATTCGTGTCGTCGGTCGAGATGGAGACGACCGCGCTCATGTGCCCCGGGCCGAGACGCCACACGTGCAGATCGTTGACGCTGTCGCCGCCGCCTTCGATAGCGATACGAACGTTGTCCTCCAGTCGACGATCCGAATTCATGTCGAGCAGGATGCCGCCCGTATCGCGCATCAAGCCGTACGACCAGTTCGCAATCACCAGCGCCCCGATGATGCCGGCCAGCGGATCCATCCAGATCCAGCCGAACGCGCGCGCGAGCAGCAGCCCGATGATGGTCAGAACCGAAACTGCCGCATCCGCAATTACGTGAATGTAGGCGGAACGGATGTTGTGATCCCGTGCGGCCGACGTCGACACGCTGTGATCGTGTTCCTCGAACATGAGTTCGTGCTCGTGGCCGTTCAGGCGGACGATGGCCTTGAATTGGTGCGGCTCGGGAATATCCTCGATCGACTCCAGATAGCCGCCGCGACTTTCCATTGCGAAATCCTGGCGGGTACCGTCCGGGCGGATCGTCGTCACCGACACGGCGTTCGCATTGCCGAGCTTCGTGTCGTTCGTCGCAGGCGCTACGCGGAACACCGGCGGGACACCATCTTCGAACACCGACACGAGGAATACGCCCTGCCGGTCGAAGATCTTGTGCACTTCCTCTTCGTGGTCGTGATCGTCATGGGCATGACCGTGATGATGGCCGTGGCTATGACCATGACTATGCCCATGGTGATCGCCGCTCAGCAGCCAGACGCTCGCGATGTTGACAAGCAAGCCGGCAACCGCAATCGGAATCGCCTCGCCGAAATGGATAGGAACGGGGGCGAGCAAACGCGCGACCGCTTCGTATCCGATCAGCAGCGCAATCATCGCGAGCACGATGGCGCTGGTGAAACCGGCCAGGTCGCCGAGCTTTCCCGTGCCGAAGACGAATCGCGGGTCACTCGCGTGCTTGCGCGCGTAGGTGTACGCCAGCGCGGCAATCAGCATTGCACCCGCGTGCGTCGACATGTGCAGCCCGTCCGCGACAAGCGCCAGCGAACCGAAAATCGTCCCGCCGACAATCTCGGCCACCATCATCGCCGCGCAAAGCCCGATGACCATCCAGGTCTTTCGCTCGTTCTGCTCGTGGGCCGCACCGAGAAAGATGTGGTCGTGTCCCGCACCGAAGGCGGCGTCCTTGAATTCGCTCATTTCGATTCCTGATTACTTGAAATAGCTGTGAACGACTTCGATCAACTGCTCGGTCGCGCTGCCTTCGTGCGCGTCGTGACCGTCGGCGTCGACCAGGTGGGATCGGATGTGATCTTCGAGCACGACTGCCAGCAAGCCGTTCATCGCACCGCGGCCGCTCGTGATGAGCTGGAGAATTTCGTTGCAGCCGCGCTCCTCTTCCAGCGCCCGCTCGATCGCCTCGACCTGCCCTTTGATGCGGCGGACGCGATTCAGCAGCTTCTGTTTTTCCTTGATGGTGTGACTCATGGTGCCCTCTTCATATAGCGGGGGGGACTATATCAGGAAAGACTTTTCCATATAGGGAGTGGGGGTATGTTGCATAAATGAAAGGCAAGGCTTCCGCTCCGGCCCCGAGGTTGCCGGCTTGCGCCCGCACGCCCGCTGCACGCCCTCGAAAAGTAAACTTGTAGCGTAGTCAACATGGAAGTAGCATTCTCTACATGAACACCATTTCGCCCTGGCTGCTTCTTGTTCTGACGCTGCCTACGGAGAACGCGACGGCTCGCATGCGGTTCTGGCGCGCGCTCAAGGCGAAGGGCTGCGCGGTGTTGCGCGACGGCATTTACCTGCTGCCGTACACGGAAGAGCGTGAAGGCGTGCTGCGCGAGCTCGCGGACGCGATCGCCGAAAGCGGCGGCACCGCTCACCTGTTGTGCGCGCCGAGCCTCGATGCGTCACAGGAGCAGGAATTCCGGGCACTGTTCGACCGCGGCGACGACTACGCCGCCTTCACCCGAACGCTCGTCGACGCGCGCAAGACGCTCGCCGGACAATCCGCCACGGAACTCGCGCGCCTGCTGCGCCGCCTGCACAAGGATTTCGACGCGGTCCGGGCGATCGACTATTTCCCGGGCGATGCGACGACCCTTGCCGAAGTCGCATTGCAGGATTTCGTCGCCCTGATCGACACCGTGCTGTCGCCAGGGGAACCGCACGCCGCGGATCGCGTGGTCCGGCTGCTTGCGATCGACGAGTATCAGGGCCGCCTGTGGGCGACACGGCAGCGGATGTGGGTCGATCGTGCCGCCAGCGCGTGGCTGATCCGCCGCTTCATCGACAGGCATGCCCGCTTCGTCTGGCTGGCGTCGCCGGCGGAGTGCCCAGCCGATGCGTTGGGCTTCGATTTCGACGGCGCGACATTTACCCACGTCGGCGAGCACGTGACATTCGAGGTGCTGCTGGCCAGCTTCGGGCTCGATCGCGACCCGGCGCTGATCCGGCTCGGCGAAATCGTGCACACGCTCGACGTGGGCGGCCCCGCCGCGCCCGAAGCGGCCGGCTTCGAGGCCGTGATGGCCCGCACGCGCCAGCGCACGGAAAACGACGATCAGCTGCTCGAGCAGATGGGCGCCGTGCTCGACGCGCTGTACGCGCATTTCGCGTCGAACGGATAGAACGACGCGGAGACACGATCATGACCACCGCCATCGCCGCGACCGAACCGACCTATTCGCTGGCCGAACTGGTCGCATACATGCTGCGTCTCGGCACGTTCGGTTTCGGCGGACCGGTCGCACTCGCGGGCTACATGCGTCGCGATCTCGTCGAGCGCCGCGGCTGGATCACGGAAGCCGATTACAAGGAAGGGCTCACGCTGGCCCAACTCGCACCGGGGCCGATGGCAGCCCAGCTTGCGATCTATCTCGGCTTCGTCCATTACCGCATCCTCGGCGCAACGCTCGTGGGATTCGCGTTCGTGCTGCCGTCGTTCGTGATGGTGCTCGCGCTCGGGTTCGCCTATGCGCATTTCGGCGGACTGTCCTGGATGCAGGCCGTCTTCTACGGCGTTGGCGCCGCGGTGGTCGGCATCATTGCGATGAGCGCGTACAAGCTGACGACGAAAACCGTCGGCAGCGACAAGCTGCTCTGGGCGATCTTTCTGACGCTGGCAACCGTGACCTTCATCACGGAATCCGAAATAGCCTGGCTGTTCGTTGCCGCCGGCCTGATCGGCTGGCTTTGGCGCGCGCCGCCGAGGTGGCTCCACAAGGGCGGACTGAATGCGGTTGCCGCCGCCAATCTGCCGGCTGCCAGCGCACTACTGAGCGGCATCGATCTTCCGCTGCTCGTTCAGATCGCCGCGTTCTTCATGAAGGCCGGCGCATTCGTGTTCGGCTCCGGGCTCGCGATCGTGCCGTTCCTTTACGGCGGCGTCGTGACGGAGCACCACTGGCTGAACGACAAGCAGTTCGTCGACGCTGTCGCCGTCGCGATGATCACGCCGGGTCCGGTCGTGATCACGGTCGGATTCATCGGGTATCTCGTAGCGGGCCTGCCCGGCGCGTGCGTTGCCGCGCTCGGCACGTTCCTGCCTTGTTATCTGTTCACGGTCATTCCGGCGCCTTACGTGAAGAAGTACGGCCACCGTCCGGGCGTCAAGGCGTTTGTCGACGGCATCACCGCCGCGGCCGTCGGCGCGATCGCCGGCTCGGTCCTCGTCATCGCGAAACGGTCGATCGTCGACATCCCGACCGCACTTCTCGCCATCGCAACGGTGCTGCTGCTGTGGCGCGTCAAGACGATGCAGGAGCCGATGATCGTGACCGCGGCCGCTCTCATCGGACTCGTCGCTTACCCGTTACTCCACCATTGACTCGTATCTCCGGGAAGCGATCGTAACGTATCAGATGACAGCGTTGCCCTGTTCGCCTGCCAGCGTCACCGCCGTTCGATCGACCCGGGGTAAGACGCTCGCAGCGATGCAGCGCCGCACTATACTGATCGGCAACTGCGTGAAATCTAGGCGTGAGCTGTTGCCAGGCTCGACTGAGGAGACCCGCATGAAGCGACTTTGGCGAATCGCGGTGAAGGCCTGCGCATTTCTGTGTGTTGTTGCCGGATACCCGAGCGCCGCAATGGCACAGGATCCGGCGAGTCCCGATGTCTTGCGCGTCACGTTGCTCGGGACGGGCGCGCCCGATCCGACGATCGATCGTTTCAGTGTCAGCACGCTGATCGAGGCCGGCAACCAGAAAATACTCATCGACGCCGGGCGTGGCGTCACGATGCGGCTCGGTCAGTTGAACATCCCGCTCGGCAGGATCGACGCGCTCTTTCTGACCCAATACCATTCCGACCACACTGTCGGCATTCCCGACCTGTGGCTTACCGGGTGGCTGCCGCCCCCGTTCGGGCAGCGCAGCGGGCCGTTCCACGTGATTGGGCCGACCGGCGCCGCCGAGCTGATGGCGAATCTCGAGCGCGCGTATGCGACGGACATCAGAATCCGGATGGCCGACCAGAAGCTCTCGCGAGCAGGCGTCGAGGTCAAGGTCGACGAGTTTTCGAAGGACGGCGTCGTGTACGAACGGGGCGGGCTTCGCGTCACCGCAGTCGAGGTCAATCAGGGCGAAGCAGTCAAGCCTGCATACGGATACCGAATCGACTACGCAGGCCATGCCGTTCTCGTGTCGGGCGACACGAAGATGAACGAGAACGTCGTGAAATACGGCACCGGCACCGATCTGCTGGTGCACGAGGTGTTCGCCGTCAAGCCGGAATTGATGAAAAGCCCCGCGATTCAGCGCATCGCCGCGCACCACGTCACGCCTCAACAGGCCGGCGTGGTGTTCACCCGTGCGCGCCCCAGGCTCGCTGTCTATACGCACCTTTCGTTGATCGGCTCGCCAACTGTGCCGAGCGTGACGACCGATGAGATCGTCGCGCAAACACGCGAAACGTACGACGGCCCGTTGGTCATCGGCGAGGATCTGATGGCATTCGACATCAGCGCCAACGGCATTGCGATCTATCGACGCGGCAACCGCTAGGCCAGCCGTCGAAACCCCGCGCGCCCGATCATTGGATGTCCGAACGGCTGCATCCCGTTCAGCCGCGACCGCTCAATGCCGATGGCGGTGATGGATATCCGGGAAATGTGCGTGCGAATGCGTGATCGGCAGATGCACGTGCGGATGCGTATGCGGTTCGACACCGTCGTACTGGAAATCATGCTCGTGCTGATGATGCTCGTCGTGACGGTGACGATGCGCATGCTCGATCACGTCGTGCGTGTGCTCGTGCTCGTGCCGCTCGCGCACGTGCAGCCAGATCCCGAGCGCCATCAACGCCGCGGCGATCCAGAACGTGACGGCCGGCAGCTCCGGCCAGATCAGCAGCGACAGCGCAACGCCAAACAGCGGCGCAACGGAAAAATACGCGCCCGTACGCGCCGTGCCGAGGTGACGCAGCGCGACGACGAACAGCACGAGGCTGATGCCGTAGCCGCAGAGTCCCGTCAGCATCGCGGCAGCGGTTGCCGTCACCGGCGGCAGCGCCGCGCCGGCGAGCAACGCGATCGCGATGTTGACGGGGCCGGCAAACAGGCCTTTCAGGCACGCGATCACCATCGCGTCGTTGGCCGACACCTTGCGCGTGAGGTTGTTGTCGATCGCCCAGCACAGGCACGCGCCGGCGATCAGCAGCGCGCCGGTCGGCACGCGCGCTTCGCCGGGCGCCCACGACAGCAACACGCCGCCCGCGACGATCGCCACCATGCCGAGGAATACCTGCACGTCGACATTCTCGCGGAACACCATCCACGCGATCACGGCCGTCAGCACGCCCTCGAGATTGAGCAGCAGCGCGCTCGTCGCGGCCGGCGTGCTCGCCAGGCCGAGCATCAGCAGCGCAGGCCCGGCGACGCCGCCCGCGGCGATCGCGCCCGCCAGCCACGGAATTTCCGATCGCTTCAGCGCATGCTCGTCCGCGGTTCGCGTGGCCGGCCGGCGCAGCCGGCGAACCACGATGCCGATACCGAGGCCGATCCCGCTCCCGAGGTAGAACAGCCCGGCCACCATGAACGGCGACATCGCGCCGAGCAGCGCCTTGGCAACAGGCGTCGCGGCACCGAACAGGGCGGCGGCGGTCAGGGCGATGGCAATCGCGTTGAATCTCGGGTTCATGTTTTCGGGGGCTGCAGGAGTGGCACAGGGGTTGCTGTCGTGTGTCGGTCAACCGCGCATCACGACGCTGGGCGGATCGGAACGCACACAGCGGGTTACCCGACCGGACCGGAGCCCACCATTATCCACCAGCCGCCTTTCGATTTCGTTCGGTAGCAACCGGCACGTCGCACCGGCGAGTTCCACCGGACCCTGTACGCCCGTTCGCACGCTATGTCCCGATCGACTCAACCGCTTGTCATAGGTGCAAGTAAACCTGCTTGCCAAACGCGCGTATCACCTCTTCGTTCCGAGACACAAATGTCCATTGACCCACTCGGGTCGAAACGAGAAGTCCGGCATCGATCAACGTCGCGACATGTGCCGATACGGTCGACTGCGATAGACCACTGCGCGCATGAATCGCATTCGATGGAACGCCATGGCGAAAGTCGATGGGCCCCCGCGCGAACGCTTCATTCGGCGTCTTCAGCCACGCCAGGATTTCACGCCGTAAGGGGTTCGCGAGGGCCTTATGAATCAGATTCGTGTCAATCACCATGATGTTCGACCAGGATCGGGATAGAAGCCAAAAATACGGGGGCAAGCGAGTGCTGGAGTACGGAATGCATCGCGCTGATCGCTCAGTTCCACGCCCACGTCCGCATCAAGCGCCGCTGCGCCGGGACGCAGTATCGTCAGAACATGTCGGCGCTGTACTGGCTCCCTGCGTCGTGAATTCCGCCTCCTTGGCCAGGCCGAGCCGGGATGAAGGGCCCCGTGACCATCATCGAGTAGCTTTGACCCGGACCCACCATCGGGAACACATCGGCGTTCGGGTCAATCATCACTTCGAGAAAGGCTGGCCCGTCAAATTCAATGAATGCCTTGAGTCTGTCCACGAGTTCGCTCATCGCTTCAACGCGACAAGCAAATTCAAACCCGTCGGCCCGTGCCGCCATCACAAAATCCTTGCGATGAAGCGCCTTGTCGCTCACGAACATCCGTCCATCAAAAAAAAGACGCTGCCACTGCCGGATCATCCCGTCACCGCGATTGTTGAGGAGCAGCACCTTCACAGGAACACCATACGTACTCGCCGTTTCCAGTTCGCCCACATTCATCCGGATACTGCCGTCACCGTCGATGTCGATCACAAGCGCGTCCGGCCGCGCCAACTGGGCGCCGATCGCTGCGGGCAGCCCAAAGCCCATCGTTCCCATGCTGCCCGACGTCAGAAAACTGCGCGGCTCGACGAAATCGAAATACTGCGCGGCCCACATCTGATGCTGGCCGACACCCGTCGTGATGATGGCGCGCCCGCCGGTCATCTCGCTAAGTTTCTCGATCACGAACTGCGGCTGAATCGCGGCGTTGTTCCGGTCGTAATTCATGCCGTAGCGGCGCTTGAGTTCCGCCACCCGGTCGAGCCAGTCCGACGGCGTTTGCACAACCCGGTCATGCGTCATCAATGACAGCAACGCGTCCTTCGCATTGCCGACGTGAGACCACTGTGCTCGCTTGACCTTGTTGATCTCCGCCTCGTCGATGTCGATGTGAGCCACATGCCGTGCGCCCGGCGCGAATCCGTCAGGACGGCTACCGACAACCCGATCATCGAATCGGGCACCCACGGCGATCAGGAAGTCGCAGTCTTCGACTGCATAGTTTGCACAGGCGGCACCATGCATTCCCAGCATGCCAAGCCACAGTTCGTGTTTTGCCGGTATCGCGCCCAGGCCCATGAGCGTGGTCACGACAGGAATCCTGTAGCGCTTCGAAAACTGCAGCAACTCGGCGGTCGCGCCCGCCGCGACAATGCCACCGCCCACATACAGCAGCGGTCGCCTGCTCTGCGCGAGAAGATCGAAGAATTCGGCGCGCTTGTCCTCGTCGAGACGAGCGCCCTTTGCCACCATTCGAAGACGATCCGAGTACCCGCGAAACTGCAAGGTACCGTGTCCGACATAGGGCCCCGTCCAGTTCTGGATGTCCTTGGGCACGTCCACGACAACCGGCCCCGGACGACCGGTGCGAGCGATTTCGAATGCGCTTCGCAGTGTCTGTTCCAGTTTCGCCGGATCGGTCACCAGGAATACCTGCTTTGCGCACGCCGACATGATGTTGAAGACGGGTGCCTCCTGGAACGCGTCGGTGCCGACCATCGCGCGAGGCACCTGTCCGCATATCAAAACGACGGGAACCGAATCCCCGTTGCAGTCGGCGATCGGGGTCACCGCATTTGTCGCGCCCGGCCCGGACGTCACCATGAATACGCCGACTTTTCCGCTGGCACGTGCGTATCCGGCAGCCATGAAGCCCGCAGCCTGTTCGTTGGCCGGCACGACGAACTTGATATGGCGCTCGGGGTTTGCGTTGTACCCTTTGTTGAAACGAAACACGGCGTCATACGTGGGCAGGATCGCGCCGCCGCTGTATCCGAACAGCGTATCGACGCCCTGTTCTGCGAGCACTCGCAGGATGATGTCGGCACCGGACATCAATTCGCCGACGTGACTCGGTTGCGGAAAAACTTGCGACGTAACGCGTGGATTTTGGGTCATGGCTGACTCGTATGAAAGCCGGTGCTGACACCGTCAGCAACCAAGATCAAAGGACGACTTCCCTTCCAACTCGAGAGCAGCGCATGTTCGACACCGGTTCGTGGACGATTGCTCCGACGGGTTCCCCGTATCTGGCCCGGTCCATCCAGCACTTTCTCAAGTGAGCTTCCGGCAGCATTGCAAAGAAGGGTGAAAATCATTCTGCCAACGATCGACCCTGCCCGCGCGCCCAAGAAGCTCACTTGCAGGCCAAAATGGGCATCATCCGCGCCACGGCGGATCATGACGTCGCGGTTCGGCCCATCGATCCGGCATCCTGGAAGAAGCGGGCGTCGTTGATCGGGCGGGTTTGCTTCCTGCTTCAATCTCGCCGCACCAACAACGTTTTGGCGATGCGCTCGACGACGCTTTCGCCGAGATCCTCCTTGACCAGGGCCAGGGCCAGATGGATACCGGCGCCCACCCCATCCGCCGAGTAAAGGTTCCCGTCCTTCAGGCCATTCAGACTGGTTACGACGTGTACCAATGGATGCTCGCTTGCGAGACGTCGCGCATCGCCCCGATGCGTGGTCAGCCAGCGATGATCGGCAAGACCGGCACGCGCGAGCAGAAGCGCACCGTTGGACACGGTCGCGAGCTTTCGTGCGCGGCGTCCGGTTTCATTGAGCCAATCCACCAGCTCCCGATGCTCTCGCTGCGAACCGGCGACCGGGGACCCGGGTATCACGACGATGTCGAACGACGTGCGCGCGTCCGTCAGGCACGCGGTCGTGCCCACCGGGGTCCCGTTCGAACACACGACCGGCCCGGGCGCCGGCCCGACGAGATGCTGTTCGTAGAACATCTCGCCACACAGGCGGTTTGCCTCCTGAAACACATCCATCGGACCACTCACCTCGAGCAGCCGAAACCCGGCGTACAGCATCATTGCAACATGCATGGAGCATTACTCCGCAAACGCACTCGAGACAAACGCCGACTGTCTTGCCGCATCGAAAGGGGCACGCCACTCGTCCGTGACCGACGCCGGGTCGGCCAGATAAAGTTCGTACTGCTCCTCGACATGGCGGGCATTTCCCTCGAACAACAAAGAGGTCTGACGTTCCTGAATCGACATGATGAATCTGTCCTTTCCGGGTGCCGGGTCTCGACTTCGACCGTGACGTGGAGGTGGAGGTGGAGGTGGAGGTGGAGCGACGGTAGCCCGTCATCCTGGCCAGCCCGAGTTCCAGCCAGGTTCTGCTGTGATGTCCGGGCAATCTTCCCGCTCGCGTTTTTGAAACGAAGTCTAGCCAGCCGGCATCGCAGCGGAAACACGTACATGGAGCCGTGCGTGGCCAATTGCGGCGAGATTTGGGCCACGTCGCGTCACCGGTATCGCCACGCCTTCCGCCCGGCTCCAATGTCGCGAGTGCTGCAATGCACAAGCCGAAAGAATGGCTCTCCAGGGCCCGGGGATCGGAAGTGGAATCTGCTTCCGGCGACGCCGAAGAATGCGGACATTGCTTACAGTCAGCCTTCTTCCAGAGCCGCAAAAGTCAATTACCGGACTGCGCGCCCCTGCAATACGGCCGTTGCGGTAAGCTGGCGCAACGCTCGTTACCGCGGTCTGTCACGCCGAATCGAAACGCGACGACAAGGCGTCGACGCATGGCGCCGACGGGAGCGTGCTCTTACTTGCTGAAGGTCAGGAATGAAAGTCGCCATTGTCATCTTCGATGGTGTGCAGGCGTTGGATGTCGCAGGCCCACTCGACGTATTTGCGGAAGCCAACACATATCTTCCTGATCATCAGAGATATGAGGTTTCCCTCGTAGGAAGCCAGGCCGGCACCGTGACCTGCTCGAACGGGATGCAACTTTCCGTCCCGGTCGGCTTTGCTGAGCTCGACATTCAATATGACCTGGTGTTGGTCGCAGGGGGGCCGATGCTGCCCGACTCTCGACCATCGTGCGACGTCCTGAATTGGCTGCAACATCAGGCACATGGCGCGACGCGGTTTGGCTCCGTTTGCAACGGAACGTTCCTGCTCGGCCACGCCGGCCTGATCGACGGCAAGGAAGTGACGACCCACTGGGCGGTCGCAGCCCGCTTGGCCGATGAATTCCCGCTGGCAAGCGTACAACCCGACAGCATCTTCATCCGTGACGGGCGCTTGTTCACATCCGCCGGCGTGACGGCGGGCATTGATCTGTGCCTGTCGTTCGTGTCGGAAGATTGGGGACACGAGATGGCGGTACGCATAGCGAAACAACTGGTTGTCTACATCCAGCGCGATGGCGGGCAGTCCCAGTACAGCCCGTTCGTCTCGGCAGGCAAGGAGGAGGACCCGATCATCGGCAAAGTCCATCAGTACGTGACCGAGCACATCACCGATACGCTGTCGATCGAGCAGCTCGCGAGCGCCGTGTCGGTGAGCCGCCGGACCTTCTCGAGGCTGTTTGCGAAGCATGCAAAGGTGACGCCGTCCGCGTTTGTCGAACAGATTCGCGTCGACACGGCGAGGACGTTGCTCGAAACGTCGGATGCGCCGCTCAAAACCGTCGCATACCGATGCGGCTTTCACAGTGCCACACACATGCGGATGACGTTCTCCCGGCGGCTCAATGTTACGCCGCAACAATACCGGCAACGGTTCAGGGGCGCGGCAGGTTCACCTCGGAGCGCCCAGGTCGGGGCCGACCACCCGATCGGTTCGCAAGGGCTTGTGTATCCGTGAGTCACGCCGATTCGGTTCAGCCTCTTCCTGACGTTCTCGAACCCGGGTTGTCGGTGATATTTTGCGGAATCAATCCTGGGCTTCGTTCGGCATCGAGAGGCCACCACTTCGCGAACGGAAGCAATCGGTTCTGGCGTGTCGTTCACCTGGCGGGGTTTTCTCCCGAACAGATTCGTCCCGAAGATGATTGCACGCTGCTTCGATATGGTTGCGGCCTCACCACGGCAGTTTCGCGTCCGACGGCGCGGGCCGACGAGTTATCGCGGTCGGAGATCGAAGCGGCCGCGTCCGGATTCGAGCGGAAAATCGAACACTATGCGCCCCTGTACATCGCGTTTCTTGGCAAAGTCGCGCTTGCTGCAATGTCTGGCAAGCGCGATATCCAGTGGGGGCTGCAACCCGATGCGTTCGGCGGTGCACGCGCGTGGGTCTTGCCGAATCCAAGCGGCCTGAACCGGGCGTTCGACCTCGATTCGCTGGTTGCCGCCTACCGGGAATTTCGCGTTGCCGTGGCGTCCACGCCTTGAAGTTGTGCGTTGTTGCGCAGCGTCTCGGTAACGAAATCGACAAAGGCCCGTACCTTGCCGCTGGCGCCTCGCCGCTCGACGTGAAGCAGGTTCACCGGGATTGGCTCGGGCTCGAATGCCGTCAGAACAGGCTGAAGCCTGCCGTCGAGCACCTCGGGAGCCGCCTGATACGACAACAGCTGGGTTATCCCGACGCAGTCGACAGCGGCCAGAACGGCAGCAGGAACCAGGTCGACAATCATCCGTGGCCGAAGTCGGACCGGCACCCTCGAACCGTTGTCGTGGAACACCCACTCGAGCGGAAGCGAGACACCCGTGCATGACACACAGTCGTGATGGATCAGGTCTCGGGGATGATCGGGTTCTCCATGTGCGGCGAGATAGGCGGGCGCCGCGTACGTTCGCTGCCGTACGAAGCCCAGCGGAAGTGCGAATATCGAAGAATCTCCCAGGTGGCCGATCCGGACGGCGATATCGACGCCCTCCTCGAGCAGTCGTGTGGTTCGGTCGACATACACGGCATTGACGCTGACACCGGGGTAACGCAGTACGAAGGCATTCACGAGCGGCGCAATGAATCGCTGGCCGAACAGCACCGGGGCCGAAACAGTCAACGTACCCACGGGGTTCTGGTGATCTGCGGCAATATTCACCTCGGCGTCCGTAATCACGTCCAGCACCTTGCGGCAGGCATCGGCGTATGCGGTGCCGGCATCCGTCGCCCGGACGGAGCGCGTGCTGCGCGCTAGCAGTTGCGTGCCAATTCTGGCTTCCAGCGAATGGACCGCCCGAGAAACCGCGGCGGTCGACAGTCCAAGCTTCTCCGACGCGGCAGTGAAGCTGCCTCGATCGACGACGGCTACAAAGACTTCCATCTCGCGCAACTTGTCCATTCCGACTCCCGACTTGATCGACCGAATCCACACGTCGCGATTGTATGCGTGGCGTTCGGCATGCTGACCATTCGTATCTTCGAGTGGCCCAAAAATGCCCCAGGATGGCCGCTATCGATCTATTTCGATCCGGCATGAAGTGATCTTTTGTGCCGCTCGTCGTTGGCGAGGCTTGCCGTATCGGCCAGACAGAAAAAGACTCTTTCGGGTCATGTCGGTTGCAAAGGTATCCCTGGTCGCCGTGGCAAATTTCGCTCACTCATTGGCCCAAAACCTGACTTCCCCGCGCTTTGGGAAAGTCGCTCCATCTCCGACAATGAATTCCGTCACCGCGTGGCCGCGACACCCGGGAATACCGGTCCGCGTCACTGGCGCCGCGCATTTTCCATATCACGTCGTACAGCTAACCGAACGAGAGAGCCCGCCATGTTTTCCGCAATGCTTGAAGTAAAGCCGATACCCGAACAATTCGATGCCTACCTCGGCATGGCCAAGATGCTTCGGCCTGAACTCGAAAAGATCGATGGGTTCGTCGACAACACCCGCTATGGAAGCCTGACGCGCGACGGATGGCTCCTGTCGCTGTCGAGCTGGCGCGACGAGAAGTCGCTCGTGCGGTGGCGTACGACGACGAAGCACCACACCGTGCAGCAAGTGGCGCGCGATCGTGTATTTGCCGACTACCACCTGCGCATCGGTCAGGTCGTCACGGACACGTGCGTGCCTGCAGGACAGATCCTGCAGGAGCAGCGTCTGGACGTCACGGAGGTAGGTGCCGGCACAGCGGTCATGCTGCTCGATGCGACGTGCGCGCCGGACTGGCCCAGGCAGGCAGGCGCGGAAGCAGTCGCCGGATTGCTGGGACTCGACAAGGAAGCACCCGGACTTGTCGCATGGGACGCGTTCGACGCGCTGCTGACGCCCGGAGACGTGATCGTGGTAGCGACGTGGCGCGACCAGGCCGCTGCCGAAGCGTTCGAACGCGACGCAAACTTGCCGCAGGGTACGCGCGTTCGGCATATCCGCATTGTCCGGGAGTACGGCATGTTCGATCGTCGGGAAGCACCTCAGTATTTTGACGAAGTGCGTCCCAACGCGTGAAGCAGCCCGATGGCGATGCCGATTCGGTCCGTCGTTCGTGATTGATTGAATCGGGTCATTCCCGATCGAAGCCCGGATCCTTGCAAGCGGTTGCGCGCTGACGGCCGCTTGCAAATGCAGTCCCCTTCTTGAACCTGAACAGCCAGTGGCCCCTTATGAGCACCGCGAACCCTTTGACAACCGGAACAGGCGAGCCGGCGCTCGTTGCGTTGCAGGAGACAGAGACGCCGGTACGGCCAGGCCCCAAGCAGGCCGCGTTGTCGCTTCGTGTCGCTATCGGCCTGATCGGGATGCTGTTTGCGTCCTTGCTGGCGATACTCAATGAACAGGTCACCGCGTCGGCGATGGCGGATATTCAGGGCGCACTGTCGATCGGGCATGACGACGGGACCTGGCTGACCGCACTGTTCGAAGCGACCAACGTCGCGACGATGGTGTTTGCGCCATGGTTCGGGATGACCTTCACGCTGAAGCGATTCACGATCGGTGCCGTGCTCGCCACTCTGCTGCTCGGGGTTCTTTGCCCATTCGCACCGAACCTGCCTGCACTTTATGTGCTGCGTGTTCTGCAGGGGATCGCCGGCGGATGCCTGCCGCCGATGCTGATCATTGTGGCGCTGCGCTATCTGCCGCCCAAGGTCAAGCTGTACGGGCTCGCCGGATACGCACTCACCGCAACCGTCGGGCCGGCGCTCGGCACGCCGCTCGCGGCGTTGTGGACCGAGTATGTCAGCTGGCGTATGGCTTTTCTTCAGATCGTGCCGCTTGGCGTCGTGAGCTGTATTGCGATCCAGCTCGGGCTTCCGTCGGATCCGCTCAAACTCGAACGGCTTGGCTCATTCAACTGGATCGGATTCCTCACCGGATTCCCGGCAGTCGCCATGCTTGTGATCGGCCTTCTGCAAGGCGATCGTCTCGACTGGCTGAATTCCGGGTTCATCTGCGCGATGTTTTCCGGGGGGACGCTGTTGTTTGTGGTGTTCCTCGTCAACGAATGGTTTCACCCGCTGCCCTTTTTCAAGCTGCAGATGCTGGGCCGCCGCAACTTTGCGCACGGCCTCCTGACCCTCGCGGGCGCCGTGGTACTGCTGGTCGGCGTTGCTGCCATACCGGGCCAGTATCTCGCGAAGGTTCACACCTACCGCGCTCTGCAGACGGCACCGCTGTCGTTGCTGGTCGCGGTCCCGCTCCTGATTACGCTTCCTTTGACGGCGGCAGCACTGAACCTTCGGCAGATCGACCGCCGCTGGGTGCTGGGTATCGGGCTTTCTCTCATGGCAGCGACATGCGTGATGGGGAGCTTGATGACCTCCGAGTGGATTCGCGACAACTTCTACCTGCTTCAGTCGTTGCAGATCGTCGCCCAACCGATGGTGATCCTGTCGATCCTGATGGGGGTCACGACCGGCTTGCCGCCAACGGAAGGCCCGTTCGCATCGGCAATGTTCAACTCACTGAAGACGTTCTCCGCGGCTGCGGCGACGAGTCTGATCGAAGGATTGGGTACCGACCGCGAACGCTTTCATTCGAACGTGCTGGTGGACCATCTGGGCAACAACGCGTTGGTGACGAACCAGAGTATCGACGCCGTGCATGGCCTGGGTGAACTCGCGCAGCGGATCCACGAGCAGGCATGGGTACTGACTTCAGCGGATCTTTATCGCGTCATGGCGGGCATCGCCGTTGCGCTTCTTTTCCTTGTTCCGGTGTTGCCCGTGCGAATTTTTCCGCCGTGGACCATTACGCCGGCTCCTCCGCATTGAGGGACGATACCATGTCAACCGTCACCCGTTTTCCGTTCAAGACCGCTTACGTTGCCGCATCGATCGTCGCGGCCGGCATGGCCGTATGGGGCTGCACACGGCTTCTTTCCACGCCGGATACCGAATCCACAAACGATGCGTATGTCCAGGCGGACTTCACGCTCGTGGCACCGCGCGTCGCCGGACAGATTTCCGACGTTCTGGTAGACGACAACGAGTCGGTGAAGGCCGGTCAGTTGCTGGTGCGCATCGATGATCGCGACTTCCATGCAGCATTGCTGAGTGCACAGGCGGATGTGGCGGCGGCCAAGGCGTCCGTTGCCAACTACGATGCCGAGATCGCCCGGCAGCCGTCGCTCGTCGAGCAGGCGCGTGCGACGCTTCGATCCGACGAAGCCGGTATCGAGTTTGCGCGAGCAAACGCGTCGCGTTACCAGAGTCTTTCGGAAGCCGGCGCGGGAACGGCGCAGGAGCAGCAACACGCTTCGAGCACCCTCGCCGAGCAACTCGCGCAGCAGGCCCACGATCGGGCCGCGTTGACGGCGACCGAGCAGAACCTCGACGTCCTGCGCGCCCAGCGTGACAAGGCGGCAGGCGCGCTGGCACGTGCCGGGGCGGTCCTGGAGCAGGCCACACTCAACCTGTCCTATACAGAGGTTCGCGCGCCGGTCGACGGCAAGGTCGGGCGACGGTCAGCGCGGGTCGGCGCATTCGTGACGCCCGGCGCAGCGGTTCTCGCGATTGTCCCGCTCTCGGACGCCTATGTCGTCGCCAACTTCCAGGAAAACCAGATCACCAACATGCGGCGAGGCGCGGACGTACGCATCAAGGTCGACAGCTTCCCGGGCATCGTGATTCGAGGCCATATCGATGGTCTTGCGCCTGCTACCGGCGTGAGCTTTGCGCCTATCGCGCCTGACAACGCAACGGGCAATTTCACGAAGATCGTGCAGCGCGTGCCCGTCAAGATCACGATCGACCACGGGCAGCAGGCGGCATCTGCATTGAGCGTGGGGCTTTCAGTCGAAGCGGAAGTGGCCGTCGGCGAGCATCGCGATGCGCCTGCGGTGGGAGGAAACAGGAAATGAACACGAGCGAATTCTCCGTCCGTGAGACGGTACTGGCGATACTCGCAAGCCTTGTGATGGCTGGATGCACGTTGGGCCCGGACTTCGAACGCGCGAAGACGTCAACGCCCGACGTCTTCAACCGCACGACAACGGCGCAAGCATCGAGCAAGGCTGTCGAATCTCAATTCAGTCCGGATTGGTGGACACTGTTTGACGATCCGATATTGAACTCGATGGAAAGGCAACTGGCTGATGCGAACCTCGACGTGGCCGCGGCGTCGGCTCGGCTGCGACAGAGTCGGGCCGAACAGCGCGTTGCGGGTGCAGCAGAATATCCGACGCTCGAAGCCGCCGCTTCGTACAACCGCGAGCGTGGAAGCGAGAACGGCATTTTGTCGCTGCTTGGCGTCACGCCGGCGCAGACTCAGCCGCAATCGGCTTCGGGCAGCACGCCGCTCGGCGTGGCAGCGTTGCCGGGATCGAAGGGCTCGCCGGCTTACAACCTGTACCAGTCCGGCTTCGATGCGTCGTGGGAGATCGACATCTGGGGCCGGGTTCGACGCGGTGTCGAAGCGGCAACCGCCTCGACGAACGCGTCATACGAGGATCGCAATGCGGTTTTGCTTTCTTCCCGTGCCGAACTCGCGCGTGACTATATCGGGTTGCGCGATACGCAATCGCAGCTCGAGATCGCAAGACACAACCTTGAGATTGCGCGTGACGCGGTGAAGCTTACGCAGATCCGCGTACGCGAGGGCGTAACGACTGACCTGGACGTCGCCAATGCCTCTGCACAGGTCGAGTCGATTGAAAGTGTGATTCCGACGCTCGAATCGAAGTGCGAAACCACGATCAACGCGATCGGCGTGTTGCTCGCGAAGGAGCCGGGTGCGCTGCGGCAGACGCTCGGCGCACCGCGTGACATTCCGCCGCTTCCTGAACGGTTGCCAATCGGCTTTCCGTCCGAACTCGTGCAGCGCAGGCCGGACATCAGAAGATCGGAGGCACAGTTGCACGCTGCCACGGCGTCGATCGGAATGGCGAAAGCCGATTTTTATCCGCGCATTTCGTTGAATGGCAGCGCGGGGTTCCAGAGCCTTCAGCTTTCGAGCCTCGCAAACTGGGCATCCGGCCAGTTTGTCGTGGGGCCGTCGATCACGCTGCCGATTTTCGAGGGCGGACGTCTCAAGGGCATGCTCCACCTGCGCGAGGCACAACAACAGGAGGCTGCGATCAACTACCGACATACGGTACTCGACGCATGGCGGGAGGTCGACGATGCGCTTGTCGTCTACGATGCCGAACAGCGCCGGCGCGATCGGCTCGTATCCGTGGTGGCCCTGAACCGCCGCGCGCTGGCGATTGCACAGCAACGGTACAAGGCTGGAGCGGTCGATTATCTCGACGTGCTGAATGTGCAGAAACAACTGCTCGAAGCACAGAGCAATCTCGAGCGGAGCAAGGCGACCGCCGACACGAATCTTGTCACGCTTTGTAAGGCACTCGGTGGCGGTTGGGAATCGACGTACGCTAACCAATACGATGCTCGCTGACAAAGGGCTCACGCGGATGAACTGACGCCGACGGACTGGAAACCAGGCTTTGATAGAGCTGGTGTCTCACGTTGGCCATCCGTCGGTTACTGGAACTTGCCGAGCAGATCGCATGACGTGATCAGGGATGTGGGGAAACGGTCAAGTTCATTGAAAAACTGCACTCGTATCGATCACTAAAAGAATTGCGGATCGTCCCAAGCCAATTCGTTTGAATTATGTAAGGCCATTCCTCATACTAGACAGCATTCTCCGGTCGAAGGAGACGGCACTTCAGCGCCGCCGTTCGACCCGGTCCCGGCACGATCGTGCGTCCCACGGTACGGCCCTCCACGAGAGGATTTCCCCATGTTCGGCCAACAGATGCACCGTCAGGTGTTCGTTCTTGCCACCGCGCAGGCGCTGGTCCAGACCGCGTCGGTACTCGTGATGACGATCGGCGGCCTGGCCGGCAGCCAGATGACGAGCCGCGCCGAACTGGCGACCGCACCGATCGCGGCCATGTTCCTCGGCACCGCGACGGCGATGTTCCCCGCGTCCGCGTGGATGGCGCGGGTCGGCCGCCGCGCCGGCTTCGTGCTCGGCGCGCTGCTGGGCGTACTCGGCGGTCTCGTCGCGGCGCTCGGCACGTGGATGGGCTCGCTGGCCGTTCTCGCGCTCGGCATGTTTCTCGTTGGCACCTATCAGTCGTTCGCGCAGTTCTATCGTTTCGCGGCCAGCGAAATCGCCGACGACGGCTTTCGCGCCCGCGCGATCGCGCTCGTGCTCGGCGGCGGCATCGTCGCCGCGCTGCTCGGGCCGACCCTTGGCCGCTTCGGCGGGCCACTGCTGCAGCCGCTGCTTCAGCCGCTATACGTCGGCTCGTTCCTGATCCTGTCCGCCGTGTCGCTGCTCGCCGCCGGCGTGCTGTGCGCCCTGCGCATGCCCGACGCAACGGCGGACCACGTCGATACGCGCAGCGCACGGCCCTGGGCGCGCATCGTCACGCAGCCGGCCTATCTCGTCGCACTGTTCGGCGCCGCGACCGGCTTCGGCGTGATGATCCTCGCAATGACGGCGACGCCGATCGCGATGGTTCACCATCACCATGCGGTGTCGGTGGCCGCGACGGTCATCCAGCTCCACGTGCTCGGGATGTACCTGCCGTCCTTTTTCACGGGTTCGCTCATCGCGCGCTTCGGCGCGCTGCGCATCATGCTCGCGGG
The DNA here is from genome assembly GCF_017104785.1 of Burkholderia sp. Ac-20353. Classification (NCBI taxonomy): domain Bacteria; kingdom Pseudomonadati; phylum Pseudomonadota; class Betaproteobacteria; order Burkholderiales; family Burkholderiaceae; genus Burkholderia; species Burkholderia sp. Ac-20353. The sequence continues at coordinate 120,086 of NZ_JAAGPL010000002.1, forward strand.
CGTCGCGCTGCTGGCCGGCCACGTGCTGGCAACGTTCAGCGGCGTGAGCTTCGGTTCGTTCGCGGGCGCGCTCATGCTGCTTGGCGTCGGCTGGAATTTCCTGTTCATCGGCAGCACGACGCTGCTGACCGCCACCTACAGCCCGGCCGAGAAAAGCCGCGCGCAGGCCACGAACGACATGACGATCTTTGTGATCGGCCTGACCTGCTCGTTCGGTGCCGGCGGCTTGCTCAAGGCATTCGGGTGGCAGACGCTCAACGGCCTGCTGCTGCCGTGGCTCGCGACGGCCGCGCTCGCGATCCTGTGGTTCGGCGTGAGGAACCGGCGGCGCGATCACGACACCGGCACACTCGAAGCGGAACCCACGCGCTGAACGGCACGACCGGTTCATCCCGCTCACCCCACCCGCCCGTTCGGCGCGTTCTACGAGGATCTGCTCGGCTGACACGGCACGCGAAAAAAAGCCGCTCCGAAGAGCGGCTTCGCGGCAGACGGGCACGCAGCCCGTCGCGGGGTCAGTCGGACAATCGAACAGTCAATCAGTCGTCCAGCAACGACAGGTCGCGCACTGCGCCCTTGTCGGCCGACATGACCAGCTTCGCGTACGCCTTGAGCGCCGCGGACACCTTGCGCGGACGCGGCTTCGCCGGCTTCCAGCCGATCGCGTTCTGCTCTTCGCGGCGGCGCGCCAGTTCCTCGTCGGACACCAGCACGTCGATCGTGCGGTTCGGGATGTCGATGCGGATCTTGTCGCCGTCGCGCACAAGGCCGATCGCGCCGCCGGCTGCCGCCTCGGGCGAGCAGTGGCCGATCGACAGGCCCGACGTGCCGCCCGAGAAGCGGCCGTCCGTCAGCAGCGCACAGGCCTTGCCGAGCCCCTTCGACTTGATGTAGCTCGTCGGGTAGAGCATTTCCTGCATGCCGGGGCCGCCCTTCGGGCCTTCGTAGCGCACGATCACCACGTCGCCGGCCTTGACCTTGTCGCTGAGGATGTTCTCGACCGCCTCGTCCTGCGATTCGGTCACGTGAGCCGTGCCCTCGAACACGAGGATGCTCTCGTCCACCCCGGCGGTCTTCACGACGCAACCGTCCAGCGCGATGTTGCCGGTCAGCACTGCCAGGCCGCCTTCCTTCGAGAACGCGTGCTCGTACGAACGGATGCAGCCATCGGCACGATCGATATCCAGGCTCGGCCAGCGCGTGTCCTGGCTGAACGCGACCTGCGTCGGAACGCCGGCCGGGCCGGCCAGGTAGAACGTGCGAACGGCATCGTCCTGCGTGCGGACGATGTCCCACTGGTCCAGCGCGTCCTTGAGCGTCGGCGCGTGCACGGTCGGCACGTCGGTGTGCAGTTTGCCCGCGCGGTCCAGCTCGCCGAGGATCGCCATGATCCCGCCCGCGCGGTGCACATCCTCGATGTGGTACTTGTTGGTGTTCGGTGCGACCTTGCACAGCTGCGGCACGATGCGCGACAGGCGGTCGATGTCGGTCATCGTGAATTCGATGCCCGCTTCGCGCGCGATCGCCAGCAGGTGCAGGATCGTGTTGGTCGAGCCGCCCATCGCGATGTCCAGCGTCATTGCGTTCTCGAACGCCTTGAAGCCCACCGAGCGCGGCAGCACGCGCTCGTCGTCCTGCTCGTAGTGCTGGCGGGTCAGTTCGACGATACGGCGGCCGGCGCGCTTGAACAGCTGCTCGCGATCCGCGTGCGTAGCCACCACCGTGCCGTTGCCGGGCAGCGACAGGCCGAGCGCCTCGGTGAGGCAGTTCATCGAGTTGGCCGTGAACATGCCCGAGCACGACCCGCAGGTCGGGCACGCGGAGCGCTCCACTTCGGCCACGTCGGCGTCGGAATAGGCGGTGTCGGCGGCGATCACCATCGCGTCGACGAGGTCGAGCTTCTTCAGCTCGACAGTCTTGGTGACCGGATTCGCGAGGCGCGTCTTGCCGGCTTCCATCGGGCCGCCGGACACGAAGATCACCGGGATGTTGAGCCGCATCGCGGCCATCAGCATGCCGGGCGTGATCTTGTCGCAGTTGGAGATGCACACCATTGCGTCGGCACAGTGCGCGTTGACCATGTACTCGACGGAATCCGCGATGATGTCGCGGCTCGGCAGCGAATAGAGCATGCCGTCGTGGCCCATCGCGATGCCGTCATCGACCGCGATCGTGTTGAATTCCTTGGCGACGCCGCCCGCGGCCTCGATCTCGCGCGCGACGAGCTGGCCGAGGTCCTTCAGGTGCACGTGGCCGGGCACGAATTGGGTGAACGAATTGACGACCGCGATGATCGGCTTGGAAAAATCGTCGTCTTTCATGCCGGTGGCGCGCCACAGCGAGCGCGCGCCCGCCATGTTGCGGCCGGCGGTGGAGGTTTTGGAACGGTATGCGGGCATTGTGGTTGCTGAAGAAATTTCGCAGAAAGGAAGCGGGCCACGGGAATAAAGGCCCTCGCACGCCCTTGCGTACAACCTCTTGAGCTGCGCTCCGGGCAAACGCGCCATTATCCCACACGCGATAGGCGCGTGCCGGCGGCGGGCGTTGCGGTGAAGCATGCGCCTGCCGTGCCTGCCCGCGCCCGCCGCGCCTGCCCGTGCCCGTCCCGCTTACCGCTGCCGCGCGCGCACCGCCGGGCCGCGATACGCGTCCGGTGCATCCGGCGCGCCAGTCACATCGCCCGAGCCCGGCTGCGGGCCATCAGCCGCCGCAATCTCGTCGAGCGAGCGGTGATTGGTGCGCGGACCGAACACGCCGATCGACAGCATCACGACCAGCATGCTGGCGCCGATCAGCACGAACACGCCCGGCGCGCCCAGATGCTCGAGAATCAACGCGACGACATAGCTGCTCGCGACGCCGGTCAGCCGTCCGAACGAGTGCACGAAGCCGAGCGCGCGGCTGCGGATCGCCGTCGGAAACACTTCCGCCTGATACGCGGTGGCATTGCTCGCGAGCGTCGTATTGCAGAACGTGATCAGGATACCGAACCCGATCACCGCGGCGGCGGACGACGACAGCGCGAATGCCGTGCCGAACAGTGCGACGCCGAACGCGGTCGCGACGATCAGCCACTTGCGCTCGATCCGGTCGGAAACCGCGCTCGCGATGAACGGCGACAGCGGATACGCGAACGCAATCACGAACGCATACAGCAGGCTCTTCGTCACGGGCGTGCCCTGCGCGGCCAGCAGGCTCGGCAGCCACTGGCTGAAGCCAAAGAAACCGATGCTCAGGCACGCGTTGAACGCGATCAGCATCAGCGTCCTGCCGCGATAGCGCGCATCCCACATCGACGCCGCGCGCGCGTGCCCCCGCGCGTGCCCCGCGTGCCCCGCTTCGACAGCCACGACAGGCGGCACCGCAGGCAACGGCTGGCCGGATTCGCGCGCGACCCGTGCCTCGATCGCCTGCAGCACGGCTTCGGCCTCGTCCGTGCGGCCGCGCATCGCGAGCCAGCGCGGCGACTCCGGAAGCCGCGACTGCAGCCACCAGACGATCACCGCACCGCTGCCGCCCGCGAGGATGATCCAGCGCCAGCCGGACATGCCGAGCGGCGCGCGCGGCATCAGCAGCCAGGACGCGAGTGCGAGCACGGGCATCGCGAGATAGCCGATCGCGAAGCACACCGCGAACGCGCGGCCGCGCATGCCTTTCGGCACGAGCTCCGTCAGGAACGCGCCGATCGTGATCAGCTCGGCGCCAACCCCGATGCCCGCGACCAGCCGGCACAGATGGATGCCCGCCGCGGTGTGCTGCGCGCACATCGCGAGGCTCGCGACCGTGTAGAGCAGTAGCGAACCGGTGAAGACCGCGCGCCGGCCGAAGCGGTCGGCCAGCGGGGCGACGCCGATCTCGCCGATGAACAGGCCGATGAACGTGGCCGCGCCGAGCGTCGCCTGATCGGACAGGCCGAACAGACCCTTCGCGCCGACGTGAAAGATGCCGTCGCGGACGAGGCCGGCCGGCAGATAGGTCATCTGGAACAGGTCATAGACCTCGAAGAACCCGCCGACGCTCAGCATCAGCACGAGGCCCCAGATGCTGGCCGTCGGCGGCAAACGGTCGATGCGCTCCGTCACGGCAAGCGCGTATGGATTGGACATGCTGCTGTCTCCGGAAAGAATGGGATGTCGCGCCAGGCTCAGACCGTGGCGACCGGATTGACCGGTGAGCCGACGAGGCCGCGCAGATGCAGCGGCGGCGCCGTCAGCAGGAAGCGGTTGCGCCCATGCGCGCGCAGCCAGTTGGCGAGCGGCGTCAGATGCCACAGCTCGCCGAGGTGGATACCGAGCTTGAACAGGCACAGCGCGTGCAGCGGCATCAGCGGCCCGTGCGCCGCACGCGGCCCCGGCTGCTGCGGGCGCTCTTCGACCGCATGGTTGTCCGCGACCAGCGCCGCGAGCCCCGATACGTCGATCCACTCGAGTAGTTGCGGATCGTCTCCGTCGAGCACGCAGCAAGCGCGATGCACGTCGGTTCCGTCGGCCGCAACCGCCCCAGCAGCAGCATCGGCCGCAAGCAGCAAGTCCGCGAAGCCGGTATGCAGGCAGACGATGTCGCCGCGCTCGACCACGACGCCGTCGGCCGCCATCACCGACATCAGGTCCGCGTAGCCGATCTTGCGGCGCGCATCGCCGAAATGATGGCGCAGATCGATCATCACGCCGCGCCCCTGCACCCCGCACGACGCCATGTGCTCGATCCCGAGCGCGTGCGCGCCGCCCACTTGTGCACCGGCCTCCGGCACCCGCACGTGCTCGCCCATCCGGTAGCCGTTGTAGAACACGGCCTCGGCCTCGCCGTCACCGTCCGCATCGAACAGGCCGCCGACGTGCGACAGCGCATCCCATTGCGTCGAGAACTGCGAGTGCATGCAGAATGCGTCGTCGCACACGACGTCCGTCGCCCGCGCGACCTGTTCGTCCGCGCGGTAGCCGAAGTACGGCCTGTCGTGCAGCAGCGCGGGCATGATCGCGGGCGGCCGTCGCCGGGCATTGAGGCCGCCGCCGCGCGGCACGTCGAGCGGCAGGCTCAGCGAAAACACGCGCCCCTCACGCACCTCACGCACGCCCTCCAGCGTTTTCTGCGGCGTCAGCCAGTTGAGACGGCCCTTCTGGTCGTCGGGGCCGAAATCGCCCCAGTTCGAACCGGGCGGCCGGTGTATCCAGCGCGGTTTCATATTGAAAGTCTCCTTGATTGTGGTTGTCGCTCGCCGCGCAGGCGCGGCGTTCGCCGTCATCCGTGGCAGATCACCCCGCACTCGGCCAGACGGGCGAACGCTTGCTCGCCCAGCAACGGCGCGAGAATCTCGCGGTTGTGTTCGCCGAGCCGCGGCGCAGCCCGCCGGAACGTGCCGGGTGTATGCGAGAAGCGCGGCGCGATGTTGTGCATCGGAATCGTGCCGACGTCTTCGTCGGGCAGGTTCACGAGCGCCTCCCGCTCTATCACGTAGTCATCCTTAACGATCTGGCTAACATCATGGATCGGGCCGGCCGTGACGCCCGCGTCCTCGAAGAACGCGAGATTCTCCGCAAGATCGCGCGCCGCGATGAATCCGCCGACGATCTCGTCGAGTTCCTGCGCATGCTGCACGCGCAGCACGTTGGTGCGGTAGCGCGGGTCGTCCACGAGATCGGGCCGGCCGATCGAGCGGAACAGGCGCTCGGCCATCGTCTGCGTCGAGCTCGACAGGCACAGCCACTTGTCGTCACGGGTGCGATACGCATTGCGCGGCGCCGTGTTGGTCGAACGGCTGCCGGTGCGCGGCTTGATCGCGCCGGTCAGTGCGTAGTTGGCCGCGGACGGCCCGAGAATCGACAGCAGCGGCTCGAACAACGATACGTCGATCACCTGGCCCGGCGCGTCGTTCGCGTCGCGCGCCCACAGCGCGACCATCACCGCGATCGCGCCGGACAGGCCAGCCGTCATGTCGCCGAGGAACATCGGCGGCAGCACCGGTTCGCGATCGGCAAAGCCGTTGATCGCCGCAAAGCCCGAGTAGCCTTCCGCCAGCGTGCCGAAGCCCGGCTTGTGGCGGTACGGGCCCGTCTGCCCCCATCCGGAGATGCGTGCGATCACGAGCTTCGGCCGGATCGCCAGCAGCACGTCCGGGCCGAGCCCCATCTGTTCGAGCACGCCGGGCTTGAAGCTCTCGATGAAGACGTCCGCATCGCGCACCAGTGCGAGGACGATCTCGATGCCTTCGCGGGTGCGCAGGTCGACGCACACGCTGCGCTTGTTGCGGCCGTACACCTTCCAGTTCGTGCTGACGCCGCCGGCGCCGACCGCGCGCAGCGTGTCGCCCTGCTCCGGCTCGACCTTGACCACGTCCGCGCCGAAATCCGCGAGCTGCACGCTCAGCATGTTGCCGGCCATCAGGCGCGACAGGTCGATCACGCGTACGCCTGCCAGCGGGCCCTGCGCGCCGGCGTCGAACTGACGGTCGTGAAGCGGGCCGATGCGCGCCGCATGGCGCGCGGCTTCGGTCCCGGATTGTGCTGCGGGTTCGAACATTCCAATCTCCTTATCGATTATTCGTGCAACTCGCCTTGCGGGCTGATCGTCGCGGGCACGCTGCCCGCCGACGGCAGATCGCCGCCCAGCGTATGGGTGAGCTCGCTCGCCGCGGCCTGCACGCGCGGCAGGTAATCGGCGAGCACCTTCTTGTTGAAGCGGTAGCGCGGCACGCCCAGCGAGATCGAGCCGGCGACCGAACGGCCCACGCCGAACACCGGGCACGCGATCGCCGCGCTCTCCGGGTCGCGTTCCGCGATCGACACCGCGTAGCCTTGCTCGGCCACCTTGTCGTAATCGCCGCCGCGCGTGCCCGAGAACGCGAGCAGGACTCGCCCCGCCGCGCCCGCGTCGAGCGGGAAGCGGTCGCCTTCGCGCACATTGGTATGCACCGCACGCTGCGCATAAGCGCGGTACAGGCACACGCGCTCGTCGCCGTCGCGCACGTAGAACGCCGCGGTTTCGCCGGTTTCCACGGACAGCCGCGTCAGCAGCGGCACGGCATGCTCGCGCAGCTGGAACGATTCGCGATACATCATGCCGAGGTGGAACGTCGCGGGCCCGAGCACATAGCGGCCGTCGGGCATCCGCTTGACGAACTGGAACATTTCGAGCGATTCGAACAGGCGCAGCAACGTGCTCATGTTGAGCCCCGTCGCCTCGCTGACCTGCGCGAGCATCAATCCGTTCGGCGCATTGCCGAACGCCAGCAGCGCCGTCAGCGCGCGGTTGACCGCGGAAACGCCGCCATCTGCCTGAGCATTCATACCTACCTCGCAAAGAGAAACGGGGTCGTCCGGCACGGCAGGACACCCCGCACAAAAACAAAAGTCACTTTCATTTTTGTCGATCGCCTGCTTCGTGTCAACAGGCACTGTCGACCGAGCCGCACTTCCCGATCGCGAATACCCCCTTTTATTTCAAGGGTAAACATCGATCTTGACGAGCTGCACCATCCCGCATAAAAATGAAAGTGACTTTCATTTTACAGAAAACGATGAGACATCAACTTCAGGACGAACCGGCGTGGCGCTCGCTGCTGTATGTGCCGGCCCATGTTCCGCGCTTCGTCGAAAAGGCCGCCACATCCGGCGCCGACGCACTGCTGCTGGATCTCGAAGACAGCGTGCCGGCCGACCGGAAGGATCTCGCCCGCAGCGCGCTGGCCACGACCGTTCCGCATTTGAAGGTCGCCGGAAACGACGTGCTCGTGCGCGTCAACGGCCCGTTGCAGTTGCTGGTGCCCGACCTGCGGGCCGCCGTCGCCGCCCGGGCCGACGGCGTCGCGATACCGAAGGTGCTCGGCGCGTCGCACCTCGAAGCCATCGATGCGTTGCTCGGCGAACTGGAAAGCGAATACGGCGTCGCGCATGGCACGACCCGCGTGATCGCGATGATCGAGACCCCGGCCGCGTTCGAGGCACGCGCGCGCATTGCCCGCGCGTCGGCGCGCATCGCGGCGCTGATGCTCGGCGGCGGCGATTTCGCGCTGCACTGCGAAAGCGACGCGAGCCCGGAAGTCCTCAACATCCCCAAGCAGCTACTGGTCATCGCCGCGCGCGCGGCCGGCGTGCTGCCGCTCGGCCTCGCCGGCACCCCGGATTCGCTCGACGATCTCGACGCGTTCGAACAGATGGCCCGCCGCTCGAAGGCGATGGGTTTCGCGGGCGCGACCTGCATCCATCCCGCGCAGGTGCCACGCCTGAACCGCGCATTCGCGCCGTCCGCCGACGACGTGCAGGCGGCGCAGGTGCTGATCGACGCGTACGAGTCCGCACGCGCCGACGGACGCGGCGCGCTGCGGGTCGGCGGAAAAATGGTCGACGCGCCGGTGGTCGAGCGCGCCCGGCGCGTGCTGGCCCGGCACCGCGAACTGCTGCCGCGCGACTGACCGGACAGGCGCAACGGCACACGCCGCGTGGAGCGGCTTCGGAGCCGCTTCAGAGCGGCATCGACGCGGTGCCGATCAAAGGAATCGATTCGTATAACTAACACAAAAACATCAGCAGCCAGGAGACAAGCAATGAACAGAAAACTGCTCGCGATGTGCGGGCTCGGCATGGCATCCGCCGCCGCGAATGCACAGAACAGCCTGACGCTCTACGGCGTCGCAGACGTCTACGTCGAATACCTGACCCACCAGCAATCGACCGTTCCCGGCGGTTCCGCGCCGCTGGTGCGGATGGGTTCGGGCGGCAAGAGCGGCTCGCGTTGGGGCCTGAAGGGTGCGGAGAGTCTCGGCGGCGGCTGGCAGGCCGTATTCCGGCTGGAAAGCTCGATCAACATCAACAACGGGACCGGCTCGGGGGGAGGCGGCTTCGACCGTTCCGCGTGGGTCGGACTTCAACACGACACCTGGGGCACGCTGCGTCTCGGCCGCCAGTACACGACGCTGTTCGACGTGATGGAGCACTTTTCGCCCACCATCGCGTACTCGACGATCTACGAGCCTGCCGGCGCGATCGTCGGCGTGAACTTCCGCGAAAACAACGTGGCGAAGTACCGCGTCACGTTCGGGCCGGTCGCGTTCCAGGCCCACTACGCGTTCGGCGGCACGCCGGGGGCGTTCCGCAGCGGCGCGGCGTCCGGCTTCGGCTTCGAGTACACCGGCGCGGCCCTGTCGCTCGCCGCCGCGTACGACAACGTCAACGGCACGCAGCCCGCGGACTACACGCACTTCCGCCGCTATGCGGCCTCTGCGATCTACACGTTGGGTACCGCGCAGTTCATCGCGGGGGTCGTCCATGCGAACGGCAATGTCACCACGCCGGGCGTCGTCACGCGCTTCAATTTCTACTGGCTCGGCACGCGCTACCAGATCACGCCGGCGCTGCAGGTGATCGGCGCGTTCTATTACGAGGACATCGGCAAGCAGAATCCCGCGAAAGACCAGGCAAACCCGGATCCCGACAATCCGAAGCAGATCACGTTGCAGTTCAACTATGCGATGTCGAAGGCGACCACACTCTATGTGACCGGCGGCTATGCATGGCGCGCCGCCCTCGATTTCGACAACTACAACTACCGCTTCCTCAACTATTCGCTCGCCGCCAATCGCGGCGGCTCACTCGGCGTCGCGATCGGCATGCGCAAGCTGTTCTAGCGCAGCCGGACCTTCGTCTCGACTTCCCGTTCAATTCCCGGAGTATTTCAGCATGAACCGACGCCACTTCCTGTCGACGTTCGCAGGCGCCGCCGCAGCAGCAGCCGTGCCTTGCCTCGCGCAAGCGCAGACGACACCCGCGACGCCGGCCGCCTCGATGCCCGCCGGCTCGCCCGACAATCTTGCCCACCAGCTCGCCGACTACGCCGCGTCGCTTCGCTATGCGGATCTCGACGCAGCGACCATCGAGACGGTCAAGTCGCATTGCCTCGATGCGCTCGGCTGTGCGATCGCCGCCCATGACGAGGCACCGGTCCGCATCGCGAGACAAGTCGCGCTCGCGGCCGGCGGCGGGGCGTCGACGATCGTCGGCACCACGCGCCGCACGACGCCCGACCTCGCGGCATTCGCGAACGGCGCCGCGCTGCGCTATTTCGACCTGAACGACGCGTATGCCGGCAAGGAGACCGGACATCCGAGCGACAACGTCGCGCCGTGTCTCGCGGTTGCCGAGGCACAGCGCAGCAGCGGCCGCGACCTGATCCTCGCGATCGCGCTCGCCTACGAGATCAACTGCCGGCTGATGGATGCGGCCGCCATCAGCCCGCGCGGCTGGGATCACACCTGTTACAGCCTGCCGGCAGTCGCGCTCGCCACCGGCAGGCTGATGGGGTTGACGCAGCCGCAGCTCGTGCAGGCCGTGAATCTCGCGATCAACGGACACATGGCGCTCAACCAGACCCGTATCCAGGAACTGTCGAACTGGAAGGCGCTCGCCGACGCGGACGCCGCACGCAACGCGATCTTCGCGACGAACCTCGCGCGCGACGGCTTGACAGGCCCCTCGCCGATCTTCGAAGGCAACGCAGGATTTTTCCGGCAGATCTCCGGCGCATTCGAACTTGACCCCCGCCGGTTCGGCGGGCGCGGCGGACGCTTTCTCATCAACGACTGCATCGTGAAGTACTACCCGGCCCAGGGGCTCACGCAGACGGCCATTCCCGCGGCAATCGACGTCGCGTCACAAATCGGCGACGTCTCGCGCATCCGCAGCGTCGAGATCGCGACGACGCGCGTCGGCTACGTCACCGCCGGCAAGGACCGCCAGAAGTGGGCGCCCGAAACGAGCGAGACCGCCGACCACAGCCTGCCGTATATCGTCGCGCGCGCGATGCTCGATGGCGACATCACGACGGCGAGCTACACGCCGGCGGCCTTGCGCGACCCGAAGCTGCGCGCGCTGATCGAACGGATCACGGTCGTCGAAGCCCCGGAACTGACGGCACGCTATCCGCAGTACGCGCCGAATCGCGTCACCGCCGTGACGGACGACGGACGCCGATTCTCGAAGGAAATCGACGACCTGCCGGGCTTCCCGCATCACCCGATGACGCGCACTGATTTCGAAACCAAGTTCGGCAAAAGCGTGCGTGGTTACTGGAACCCGGAGCAGACGCGCCGCGTCGTCGACTGGCTGTGGCATCTCGACGAACAGCGCGACGTGTCGAAACTGCCTGCGCTGATGGCGATTGCGGCGTGAACATCGCGCGCCGCTTATGACTACGTGACGGGTTTGGTGCGGCGGGGGGTGCGGCGTGTTCCCGCCGCGAAAGAACCGCAACGTTTTGGTGTCCTGCATGTTGCCTGCGCGGCGCGATCCGAATTGAATGCGAGGCGCTCAGCACCATCGGCTTTGCACTGCGGCGTACGGAATCGCGGAAAGACCACGTCCGCACTTACCGCCGGCGATCGTGGACATCGCCGGCGGTCGTCGCGCCGCGTTACTCGGTTTTTGCCGCTTGCGGTTCGACCGGCGCCGCTTGCACGTCGGCGGCATCCGCCTGCGGCTCGGCCGTCACCTGCTGCGATTCGTCCTGCACCGGCTTCGCGTCGGCCTTCGCCGATTGCGCAGGCCCCTTTCCAGGACGGCGCGCCTTCAGTCGTCGGGCGCGCGCGGCGTCGTCCTTCGACACCCGTCCGGCTTCGTTGCCCTGCAGATCGACACGCACCGCGTCCTCGACGAGGCACGACCAGTAGCGGTTGCCCCGGCACCAGGTCGCCATCGCGTCACGCAGCTCGGCTTCGCTCAGCCCGGCCGCCTGCGCTTCGTTGGCGAGATCCGCCCAGATGCCGACCTTCAGCGGCACCTTCGGCGCCGGGTTCTTCGGGAACGCGAGCGGGAAGCGCCTTTGCAGTTTGCCGATCGCAACGACGACCGGATCGACCGGCGTCGACGCGCGGGCGCCGGAAGCACCCTTTGCACCGGCAGATGCCTTGGCGGCGGAAGAGCCCTTCACGCCGGCATGCGCCTTGGCGCCAGAAGATCCCTTTGCGCCGGCGGACGCCTTGGCGCCAGACGGACCCTTTGCGCCGGCAGACGGTCTGCCGCCGGACGATGCGTTGCCACCGGAAGACGGCTTGCCACCGGACGACGGCTTCGCTTCAGACTGCGATCGCTTGGCGTTGCGTTCCTGCTTGGCCTTGGCCGCGAGCTGGTTCCGCAATTCGGCAAGTTGTTCAAAACCCATAAATTCAATCCACCAGGAATAGGTAAGGCGTGGCTTCCGCGGCGACTCCGCTCCCGCGCACGTGTCGACGTGTCGCGAAACCGTGCCGCGCAATACTGAGCATCACGCAGCAGCACGTCACGGACGCATTCTGCGCGTCCGCCGTCGACGCGGAAGATACAGCATGAGCGGCTGGCGCACACCCCGTGTTTCAGGCACCCGGCCGGGATGCCGGATACAGCGCAGAGGTGAAGTATACCGGTACGCGGGCGCGCTGGCTGACTGGTGCTTACGCCCTCGTAATATCGGGACGATGGCGTGATCGCGAACGATCGCTCCGTTTCGGTCCGTTTCGTGCCGATTGCGCCGTCCGCTCGCGCGTCCGCGGTGCAAATCGCCTGGCCATCGCGTCGTTCAGGCGCGCAATGCAACAGGTCCGCACGACGTGCCTGCTACCCTTTTCGGGCACGGAATCCCGTTTCTGGATCGCACCCCATACTCGTTTCCGGCACTCCGTTCCGTATGCCGGAAACGACCACGGGTCCCCGCTTCGCCGCCATTCACTGTTCGTCTTGGAGATCGCCGTTCACCTGTCTCATCGCAACCGTCACCGATTCCCGGAATAATGCGTAGCATGTTCGGGATGTCGCGAGCGCCAACCGGTGACGCGCCCCGACCGTGCAGATCGAGCCGGCCCGCGATGGCGCGCGTCATCTGCGATGCGCCGCCGCACCTCGTTGCAACGGAGACGCAACGAGCTCCCCTGACAAGAAGAACGGATGCAATACACGGAGTAGCAACATGGCCCCCCACCCCAACGACGTGCGCGACGATATCACGCGCGAGGAAATCCATCATCGCCAGATCGACATGCGCGGCTACCGCCGCAGCGACGGCCTGTTTGAAGTGACCGCGTGCCTGGCCGATCGCAAGACGAGCGACTTCATGCCACCGGGCGGTTCCCGAATGGTGCCGGCCCGGTCGCCGATTCACGACATGGGCGTGACGCTGGTCTTCGACATGGACATGGTCGTACGCGAAGTGCGCACCTTTATCAGCTCGCACCCTTATGCACCATGTCCGGGCGGCGGCGACACACTCCAGGCGCTGGTCGGATTGCGCATCGGCCCGGGCTGGAACAGCGAGGTTCGCAAGCGGTTGCCGTCCTGCGACACCTGCACCCATCTGAATGAAATCCTCGGCCCGCTCGCGAGCGCGGCATTCCAGACGATGGTTGACGTGCGCCCGTCGTCGCTCGACCAGCGGGACAGCAACGGCAGGCCGGTCAAGATCGACAGTTGTTATGCATATGGTGCGTCGCGCGATCTCGTGAAGACGCTATGGCCCGAACACCATCAGCCAGTATCGGCAGCGAAATCGGACTAACGCCCGGTGGCGCCGTTCGCGAGCGCCAAATTGCGCCCATTTTCCCCGATCTGCGTCGATTTGCGCCGAGCCGGCGCGCATCCGCCGAACCTGTTCGTCGCCGCCAGCCCGAGCGCTGGCGACACCTCGCGAAACACCACATCACCGGCGATGGATACGCAGCGCGGCAGGGTTCCCGGACACGTCCCCACCGCCGCCACGATCCCACCTGTCAGCCGGCTCCTTTCAGTTCGATCAGCAGATCCTTCGCCGCGACCCGCTCGCCGACCTTCACGTGCACGGCGGCGATTTCGCAATCACGTTCGGCCGCGATGTGGGTTTCCATCTTCATCGCCTCGAGCGCGATCAGCGTCGTCCCGGCCGTCACGCGCTGGCCCGGCTGCACCGCGACCGTCACCACCGAGCCCGGCATCGGTGCGGCCACATGCAGCGGGTTGGCCGGATCGGCTCGCTGCAGGCCATGACGCTCCTTGCCCGCATGCACGGTCGTCCGCTGTTCGATCAGCGCCGTGCGCGATTGACCGTTCAGTTCGAACTGCACCTTCACCATGCCGTCCTGCGCGTCGGCATGCTGCCCCTGCAGCGATATGAGCAGCGTCTTGCCCGGCGAGATGTCGATCGCCACCTCTTCCTGCGGCTGCAGGCCGTACAGGAAAGCGGGTGTCGGCACGACCGACGTGTCACTGTACGTGCGCACATGCGCGCAATAGTCGACGGTCTGCTTCGGGTACATCAGGTACGAAGCGAGCTGCCGGTCGTCGAGCGGTTGCTCGCATGCGGCTTCGGCCTGCGCCCGCGCCGCGTCGAGATCGACCGCGGGGATCTGGTCGCCGGGACGATACGGCGCCGGCGGCTCGCCCTTGAGCACCTTGCGCGACAGTTCCGCTGGAAAGCCATCCGGCGGGAAACCCAGTTCGCCCTTGAACAGCGACACCACGGACTCGGGGAATGCGATGTCCTTGGCCGGGTTACGCACGTCGTCGACGCTCAGGTCGTTCGCGACCATCATCAGCGCCATGTCGCCGACCACCTTCGACGTCGGCGTCACCTTGACGATATCGCCGAACAGCCGGTTTACGTCCGCATACGCGCGCGACACTTCGGTCCAGCGATGATCGATGCCGAGCGAGCGGGCCTGCTCGCGCAGGTTCGTATACTGGCCGCCGGGCATCTCGTGACGGTACACGTCGGCCGTGCCCGCGCGGATCTCCGATTCGAACGGCGCATAGAAGCGGCGCACGCCTTCCCAGTACATCGACGCTTCGTGCAGGCGATCCGGATCGAGACCCGGGTCGCGCTCGCTACCGGCCAGCGCCGCCGCGACGCTCGACAGGTTCGGCTGCGACGTGAGACCGCTCATTGCATCGAGCGCCCCGTCGACCGCGTCGCAGCCCGCACCAATCGCCGCGAGCACCGACGCCGCTGCGATGCCGCTCGTGTCGTGCGTATGGAAATGCACGGGCAGCCCGGTTTCCTCCTTGAGCGCCTTCACGAGCGTCGCGGCCGCCTGCGGCCGGCAAATGCCGGCCATGTCCTTGATGCCGAGCACGTGCACGCCCGCGCGCTGCAGTTCGCGCGCGATCCCTACGTAGTATTTGAGGTCGTATTTCGAGCGCGATGCGTCGAACAGGTCGCCCGTGTAGCAGATCGCGCCTTCGCACAGCATCCCGCTCTCGCCCACCGCATCGATCGCGACCCGCATGTTGCGGACCCAGTTCAGCGAGTCGAACACGCGGAACACGTCGACGCCGGCGCTCGCGGCCTGCTTCACGAAGAAGCGCACGACGTTGTCCGCGTAGTTCGTATAGCCGACCGCATTCGAGCCGCGCAACAGCATCTGGAACAGGATGTTCGGCACGCGCTCGCGCAACAGTGCGAGACGCTCCCACGGATCTTCCTTCAGGAAGCGCAGCGCGACGTCGAACGTCGCACCGCCCCAGCATTCGAGCGAGAACAGCTGCGACAGCTCGCGTGCGTAGAACGGCGCGATCGGCAGCATGTCGGCCGTGCGCATGCGCGTCGCGAACAGCGACTGATGGGCATCGCGCATCGTCGTGTCGGTCAGCAGCACCTGCTTCTGGTCCAGCATCCAACCCGCGAACTTTTCCGGCCCAAGTTCGCGCAGACGGTCGCGCGTGCCGGCCGGGATTGCCGCTGCGGTGTCGATCTTCGGCAGCACCGGTTTCGGCAGCGGCAGTGCCGGCAGCGTGCGGCCGTCCATCTCGCTGCTGCCGTTCACGTTCAACTCGCCGAGATAACGCAGCAGCTTGGTCGCACGATCGCCGCGCTTCGCGAATTCGAGCAGTTCCGGTGTCCGGTCGATGAAGCGCGTCGTCACCTCGCCCGCGATGAACGCCGGATGGTTGATCACGTTCTCGAGGAACTGCAGGTTCGACGTCACGCCGCGAATCCGGAATTCGCGCAGCGCGCGGTCCATCCGGTGGATCGATTCGGCTGCCGTCGGCGCCCAGGTCGTGACCTTCACGAGCAGCGAGTCGTAGTACGGCGTGATCACCGCGCCACCATACGCAGTGCCCGCATCGAGCCGCACGCCGAAGCCTGCCGCGCTGCGGTACGCGCTGAGCCGGCCATAGTCGGGCAGGAAGTCGTTCTCCGGATCCTCGGTCGTGATCCGGCATTGCAGCGCGTGACCGTTCAGCGGAATCGCCTGCTGCGCCGGCACGCCGGCCGCACGCTTGACGATCGCGCCGCTGCCGTCCGCCTCGTCGTCGGCGAGGCCGATCTGGCCGCCTTCCGTGATGCGGATCTGCGCCTTGACGATGTCGATCCCGGTAATCATCTCGGTCACCGTATGCTCGACCTGGATACGCGGGTTCACCTCGATGAAATAGAACTGCCCCGTATCGGCGTCCATCAGGAATTCGACGGTGCCCGCGTGCGTATAGCCGACCGCGCGCATCAGGCGTAGCGCCGCTTCGCACAACGCCTGCCGCCCGTCGTGATCGAGGTAGGGCGCGGGTGCGCGCTCGACGACCTTCTGGTTGCGGCGCTGTACCGTGCAATCGCGTTCGTACAGATGCACGACCGTCCCATGCGTGTCGCCGAGAATCTGTACCTCTACGTGGCGCGCGTTGCGCACGAGCTTCTCGACATAGACCTCGTCGTTGCCGAACGCCGCCAGCGCCTCGCGCCGCGCGGCGGCCAGCGACGATTCGAGATCCCGTTCGCTTTCGAGCACGCGCATCCCGCGTCCGCCGCCGCCCCAGCTCGCCTTGAGCATCAGCGGATAGCCGACCGTCGCAGCGAGTCGCTTGCATTCTTCGAGATCGTGCGGCAAAGGTGCCGTCGCCGGCATCACGGGCACGCCGGCCGCGATCGCCGCATTGCGCGCGGCCACCTTGTTGCCGAGCGTGCGCATCACGTCGGGCGCGGGGCCGATCCAGCGGATGCCCGCGTCGATGACGGCCTGCGCAAAGTCCGGGTTCTCGGACAGAAAGCCGTAGCCGGGATGGATCGCGTCGACCAACGCCAGCCGCGCGACGCGCAGGATGTCGTCGATATCGAGATACGCGGCGAGCGGTTTCTTGCCTTCGCCGATCAGGTAGCTCTCGTCCGCCTTGAAGCGATGCAGCGCGAGACGGTCTTCCTTCGAGTAGATCGCCACGGTGCGAATGTTCAGCTCGGCAGCGGCACGCATCACTCGAATCGAGATTTCCGAGCGATTGGCGATCAGGATGGACTGGATGGGGGTATGAGTCATTGTAAGCAATGGTCAGCGGTCGTCGAACAAAACCGGTCCACACGATGTGTCACGGTCTGAAGCGCTACGGGATCGTCTAAAGCAAGCGGCAGGCCAGCCTTGAACTCTGCGCGTATGTGCTTGATTTGACGAGCGAATGGCAGTGCGCACGATTGCAGCGCGTTTCAAAACTGGAAACAGGTTTGCACTTCTGAATCGCTCATTCGACCGGTCGGACGGTCAATGTGATCAGCGGTAAGCGGTTCATCAGTCGGTCGCGCGCGGCACCCGAATTACGCGGTCCGGTGCAGATTTCGCGCAAGCGTTTGCACTCCGTTGTTCCGTAGTTCGAAATATAAAGGATGTGCTGCGCGCGTGGTCGAGCGGGAATTTCCCGTCGTCGGGTCGCGATGACTCGCCGACCGATGCATGCGCGACCACCGACGTTGGCGCGCGCGGGAATGGGGAGGTTGAACGGGTAAGCTGCGACGACACGGCAGTGTGTGTGGCGTGCGGCTCGCGTCGCCATGTAGCGACGAGGCGCCGCTCGCAGTGGCATTCCAAGCTACGGGGCGCAGCCTCAAGGCGCGCTCAAGAAAGTCCTGTCGTTTGGTAGCCGTTTATGGGAAGTGGCGGCAGCGTCCGGACGCCATGCGACAGACGCTACCGCACGACCCCGCGGTCAAAAAACGCCTAGCGCGAGGCCCGCCGCCAGACCTGCGCCGAGGTCCGCGCAGCGCGCGAGATCCTCGGCGCCGATCGTCTTGGGTGCGAGGATGCGTTCGGGTGTCTGCGCGTGGGTGCAGACGATCAGGCCCGGCGCGACACTCTTGAGCCGCCATCCGGTCGCAATGCGATCGATCTGACGCAATGCGTTCTGCCCGTCGCTGCCGGCGCAGATCATCGCCGCATACGGGCGGCCGTTGACGCGATCGAGCGCCGCGTAATAACAGCGATCGAAAAAGTCCTTCATCAACCCCGACATCGCGGCAAGATTCTCCGGCGTCGCGAACAGATAGGCATCGGCCGCGAGTACGTCGTCCGGGCTCGTCTCGTCCGCGCGTTGCAGCCGGACCGACACGCCAGACTGCTCGCGCGCCGCGTCGGCGGCCGCTTCGGCCATCTGCTGCGTGCCTCCGGTCATCGTGTGATAGATGATCAACAGCGTCTTCATTCGTGGTGACTCACTGTCTGCCCTTTCGAGTCGTGCCGGCATCGGCGTGTTGTCGATATGTTCCAGATGCGCCAGACAGCGCCGAAGCGTTGCGTAATCACGCGACGTGCATCGTGATAACGGCGCGTTGCTTCCAATGTAGGCGAAACGCCCGGATGCCGAAATCGCGCAAGTGATGTGGGCGACGCGTTACGGTTCGCGCGGGATAGCGCTCCTTCAGCGTCGGCCTTTTCCGCCCTATGCGTGCTACCGGTGCTACCCGCCTTCGCTCGCGTTCCGCTCGTAGTATGCGAGGAACATCTCGGCCGCCGATTCGGCGACTTGCCTCTGTGCGCTTTCACCAAGCGGCGGCTGCCCCATCGTCACTTGAGGCCAGAACGCGAAAGCCTTCACCAAGCCCTGCAATTGCTGTGAAGCGAATGCCGGATCCGGAACTGCAAGCCGGCCGGCAGTTGCCGCCGCGCGGATCCAGACCGTCACGTCCTCTTCGCGCTCGCCCATGCGCTCCACCATGTCGCGCGCACGCTCCGGCGAATGGATGCCCGCCGCGATCGCGACCCGCGCGAGCGCAAGAAACGCGTCGTCGTTGAGCAGGCGCAGTTTGCGCTCCAGCAATTCGAGCAGTTGCTCGCGCAGCGGCGCGTCGTCGCGAAAGACCGGCGCAATGCCCGTGTGGCTCGCATCCCACAGCTTGTGCAGGATCGCGGCGAACAATGCTTCCTTGCTCGGGAAATGGTTGTAGACGGTGCGCTTCGACACATCCGCGCGGGCGGCGATCCGGTCCATGCTGGTCGCATCGTAGCCGGCCGCGAGAAATTCCTCGATCGCGGCGCTGACGATGGCCGCGCGCTTTCGATCGGTCAGACGTTGATGAGTGGCAGTCGTATCCATTCTCAAATTTTACACCCGGCAGTTTACTTTTCTCGAAAACAAACTACACTAATCGGTGTACTTTCACTCCGGATGGATTCCCATGGCATCGCTTCCCGATTTCATTCATCGTACGCTGGGCTATACCGCTGCGGAGCGCAGCCGTGCGCTGTCCGCAACTTCGCCGCAGCACGACGGCGAACGTTTCCGCAATGTCGCGCCGCGGCCAGTCGAAGGTGTCGGCAAAATGATGCGCATCATGTGGAACATGCTGTTCAACAAGCCGCGAGAAGCCGTTCCGTCGGGCACCCTGCCGGTCGATTCCCTGACCCGCGAGCAACTCGAGGCAGCACCTGATCGAAGCCTGTACCGGCTCGGGCACTCGACGCTGCTTCTCAAGCTGCGCGGCGAATTCTGGCTGACCGATCCCGTATTCGCGGAGCGCGCGTCGCCGTTCCGCCGCCTCGGCCCCAAGCGCTTCCATGCGCCGCCGATCGCTCTCGCCGATCTGCCGCCGCTGCGTGGCGTGATCCTGTCGCACGATCACTACGACCACCTGGACCGCGACACCGTGCTGTCGCTCGCGGCAACAACCGGCGTGTTCGTGACGCCGCTCGGCGTCGGCGACCGGCTGATCGACTGGGGCATCGATACAACGAAAGTGCGCCAGCTCGACTGGTGGCAAAACGCGGAGATCGACGGACTGACTCTGACCGCGACACCCGCACAGCATTTCTCGGGCCGCAGCCTGTTCGACGGCAATAGCACGCTGTGGGCGTCGTGGGTGATTGTCGATGACGACCTGCGCATGTTCTTCAGTGGGGATACGGGCTACTTCGATGGTTTCAGGACAATCGGCGAACGCCTCGGTCCATTCGACGTGACGCTGATCGAAACAGGTGCCTACGATCCGCAGTGGCCATACGTTCATATGCAGCCTGAAGAAACCGTACAGGCCCATATCGATCTGCGCGGGCGGTGGCTCGTGCCGATTCACAACGGCACGTTCGACCTGGCCATGCACCGATGGCACGAACCATTCGAGCGCGTGACGGCGCTGACCGTCGCACGCGGTATCGAGCTGTCAACGCCGCGTATGGGCGAACGGGTGGATCTGACCGCCCCGCATCGTGGCGAGCGATGGTGGCGCAAGGTCGTCGAGAAGGCGAGTACGTCGAAGTCGCTTTGGCCGGTGGTTTGTGCGTCGCGTGCTGCCAAATAGGTTTATCGGCTTGGGTATGGCGGCCAGTGGTCCCGGCTTTGTGCGACCGCCGGGACCGCGAACGTCAACAACGATGCTTTGTCGACCGGGCTATGGCGTGTCGACGCATGTGCTCGACGCGAGCCGCGAAACACTCCATTGTGGCTTCGCACTGCAACTCGACTTGCGGGTCATGATCGATCTGATGGTCAGGTCAAGCCGAATCACAAGGATCGACCAGCTGGCCGCAACCTGTTCATCGGCGACGTGCGCCGTACCTTTGTACGAAGCATTGAACAGGTTGCTCTCGGCACTCGACGATCTGCTGCGCCCGTGACAACATTCTGGAATACCTTTGCGACGTGTCCTCGGTTATCAGGCACACAATTCAGCATCAAATGATGCTGTAATCGTGCCTAGAATCATGGGGGAAATTATGCGAACCACAATCGCTTTGGACGATGACTTGGTCTCTCGGGCCCAGGACTATACCGGGTTGAGCGAGAAGTCTGCTCTTGTGCGCGAAGCGTTGAAAGCGCTTATCGAGCGCGAAGCGGCGCGCAGGCTCGCCGCCTTGGGCGGCAGTCAACCGGGTATCACTGCTGCGCCGCGCCGCCGGCAGGAGGATGAATGATCCTCGTCGACACGTCTGTGTGGATCGATCACATCGATCATTCAGAGCCAATTATGGTCGACCTTCTGCTCCATCACCGTGTCCGGATCCATTCATATGTAATCGGCGAAATATCGCTAGGCAGTTTGCGTGACCGCTCTACCGTGCTTCGGGCTTTGAACGATCTGCCACGCGTCCCCGTCGCCACGCCTGACGAAGTCTTCTATCTGATCGAGCAAGAGCAGTTGTTTAGCCGGGGGATCGGCTATGTCGATACATCGTTGCTCGCCTCCGCCAGGTTGCAGCCTGGGGTAACGATCTGGACGCGGGACAAGCGGTTGAAGACAATCGCCGACGAGCTTGCGCTTAGTGCAGTTCTGGAGCACTAAAAAAACTGAAGCAATCACTTGGAAAGCAGCACGAGAGCATCCGCGGTTGCCCGATGTTTCGCCGCAAACTCTGCACCGGCTTCTGAAGCACGGCGTGATGTCGCTTCCAATAGAAAGCCCAACCTGCTAGAAATCACCAAATGTGCGGGAAGCCCCGGAGTTCAATCCGGGGTCAAGAGCACGGACGCCGCGGGCGTGCTTTAGGGCCTTAGTGCGGCGATCGCTGGTCCTCAATGTACTTCCTCAAAATCTCGATTGGCGCTCCTCCGCACGACGCGGCGAAGTACGACGGCGACCATAGCACGCCACGGCGCTTGAGCCACGGGTGGAAATCGCCGAACTGCTGCCGCAGCATCCGGCTCGATACACCCTTGAGCGACGCGACAAGCGTTGATACCGCGACCTTCGGTGGATAGTGAACAAGCAAATGTACATGGTCGTGCTCGCCATTGAACTCCACGAGTTCGGCTTCGAAGTCTCGGCACACGTTGACAAGAACTAATTGCATCGCTTCCAGGTGCTCTTTCTTGAACACGTTGCGCCGGTACTTCGTAACGAATATCAGGTGGACATGCATGGCGAAGACACAATGCCTTCCATGCCTCCATTCGCTATCAATCTTGCGTGGCCTCCCCATTTGTCCTGTTGAGAGAGTTTAGAAGACGCAATATAGTTCGTGATATGGAAACCATAAAGACCCTCAAGTTTCGAATCAGAGACAAGCACGCGAAAGCAATGCTTGCGATGGCGCGCGACGTGAATCAGGTCTGGAATTTCTGCAACGAGACCCAGTACCGCAGCCTCAAGCGATACTGCAACCGACCCAAAGTCTGGCTCAGTGGCTTCGACCTTCAGAAACTAACGAATGGCTTCGTGAAGTGCGATGGCGTTGTCGTCGGTTCGCCAACGGTTCAGCAAGTCTGCGAAGAGTTCGCTACCCGCCTGAAGCAGTTCAAGAAGCAGCGCCTGAACTGGCGGGTGAGCGAGCGCAAATCGCCGAAGTATTCGCTCGGCTGGATTCCGTTCAAGAAGCGGGCGCTGACCTACAAGAACGGGCAGCTTCGCTTCAACGGCATCAATATCGGCTTGTGGGACTCCTACGGTCTTTCGAAGTACGAACTCGGTGCAGGCAGCTTCAACGAGGACTCGCGCGGGCGCTGGTACGTCAATATCGCCGTGAAAGTTAAGCTCGACGAAAAGCGGGTGCCGGACGAAGCGTCGGTGCTCGGAATCGACCTGGGCCTGAAGACGATGGCGGCGTACAGCGACGGCACCGACTTCGATATGCCGAAGTGGTATCGGCAGGCCGAAGAGAAACTGGGCATCGCGCAACGGGCGAACAAGAAGCGCCTGGTCAAGACGATCCATGCCCGTATCGCCAACCAGCGCAAAGACGCCATCCATAAGGAAACGACGGCGCTGGTTCAGAAACATGCAGCAATCTTCGTCGGCAACGTGAGCGCGAAAGCAATGGCTAAAACGAACGGCAAGTCCGTTCTCGATGCCGCGTGGACGACGTTCAGGACACAACTCAAGTACAAGGCCATTGGGCATTGCGTGGTGTTCGCAGAGGTCAACGAAGCGTTTTCAACCCAGTCGTGCTCGTGCTGCGGGACTATCCCGCCCAGCAGTCCGAAAGGTAGGGCCGCACTTGGAATAAGGCAGTGGACTTGCAGCAATTGCGGCACGGAACACAACCGCGACACGAACGCCGCAAGGAACATTGCCCGCACGGGACTTCGTGCGCTAGAAGTAGGAATCCCCGGTCTTTAGGCGCCGGGGAGGAAGTCAATACACCGAGCTGTCACCCAAACTCGTTAGTGAGCGGTTCTCTGAGCAGAACTCGTATCAGCCCGGGTCGATGATGGCCCTGCCGGTGCCAGCCGCGTTAATCTGCGAACGATGACACCGGGAACGCGTACCCACCAACCATGCGCCGACATAGCGCAATGGCTCGCGAGGATAGCTGTTGGCTCACTACGACGAGCCATTGCGTGTCGAAAACCTCGCCGCGCAAATCCCGACGAGCAGTTCGACGCTCCGTCTTCATTTTCGCCAACTCGCTGGCATGGGCCCGTTGCAGCACCAGACGCGGAAGCGTCTGAATGAGGCGCGCTGGCTGATGCTTCCGAAGCGACTCCCAGCCGCATTAGCGTCGTTTCGTGTCGGATGCGAGAGTCCGACCGAGTTTTTCCGGAAGTGCAGTCGCCTGTTCGGCAACTCACCGCACCGCGACATCGACGATTTTCGCAGTCGCTCGAACGTCGAACTGCCAGTCACATCGATTGCTGCAAATTGTTGACTCGGTGGACGGCGGTTGTGCTCGGTGCTGCCGCGCCGGGACGGGACGGCCTGCCGTCGCCCCTCAACAAGCATCGCGTATCGCTGACTGCTCGGACAACACGCTATTGGCGTCTTGTGACCGTTTGCGCATCTGAGATGCGTCACATACTCGCCGATCGACAAGGGCATGATGCGCGGTTGTTACGTGACAACTCCCCCTCGTCTCAACACGTACACCCCTGTATTATCGGAGGCCGCGCAACAAATTCGTGTTAATTACTACAAAATACGTATCGTTGAAAACATCCAAGGCACCAAATCGCCCTCATCGGGTCAAACAGCTGCTCCTTGGCAGTCGCCCCCACTTCCACTAGCCAAAAGCGCGGCGAATGCGTGAAACAACGTGAAGAATTTCCCGTAAACCCTTATCAGACAAGCGTTTACTGACACACCCCATTTCTCGCGATTGTTTCACGATGTGGCCCTCTGCACCTTCATGCCTGCGCCTCAGGAGGCCGATTCAACAGAACTTTGGCCAGATACAGGTAGTAGCGAAGCTAGCCAACCAGGACAACCATTTCGCGCACTTGCATTCGCTTCGCCGTGACATCACAAACACAAGTGTGCAGCCCCTGGGAAAGTGACGCGCATGCAAGCATCGCAGGCAGCGGAATTATTAGGGCCATATCAAAGCACGATTCCGTCGCCGAGATGCCTTTGGCGTGCAACGTTGGGCGTGCAACGCACGCTCGGTTAGCTATCAGGCGTGCAGCAATCAGCCGGTTACCTGAATACGTTTGCATTGAGGTGCTCGATACGCCGGCAATTCGAACTCGACGATGTTAGCGAGTTGGAGACATATTCGGCGCGCGTGATCATGTCGATCTCAGCTGTTGCCATTCAGTATGTTGTCGCATCGTCTAGCTTCGACCAAGCGCGGGTTGTTACGTGACAATCAAGCGCACGCCGACAGACTCCGAGTAACGTCGTGTTCGCCGCATCATTGCTGATCCATTCCACCGCGAACAACTTCAATCAAATTTTCGGCCAATATGCTGCGCTGGCCGTTTCGAACCTCGCGATCCTGGCGTGAGGTTGTTACGTGACAACTGAATGTTCGCCGCACTATCAGTACCTCACGCGAAGCAGACGCAATCCCAACTAAGCAACTTGCTTGTATCGGGTGAGTACTCCAGTACCGACTTCAACTTGCGTATGCCTGGCGCTTTGTCACGTGACAACTGCTTCTGCGTCATCCAGTCTCCACTCCCATCGACGCAATAAGAGTCACTCCGTTCGGGTCGACCTATTGTTTGGCATTCAACTGCCTTTCCGCGGATAGCATCCGTCAGGCCAAATTCCCCAACCAGCAATTTCGATTCGGTTTTAAGTGATGGGGTTTGTCGTTGCTCTATTGCTTGTATCGCGCAGATCGACGCACATCGAACGTTAGCCATCCGCCCGATTGTCACGTGACAACAACATCGTGCTAGAGAATTTCGCGGCAAAGACCATCTTGTCTGGACATTTCTCTAACAACTGCATATATTACGCAAAACTCCTTGGAGGAATTTAATGGCTTTCAAGATCGCCGTCAGTAATCAAAAGGGTGGGACTGGAAAGACAACCATCTCCGTCAACATTGCCGCCGCCTTCGAGGCCGGCGGGAACAAGGTTGCGCTTATCGATGCCGACCCGCAGGGCACGTCGGTGCGCTGGGTCACGAGCGGAGAGAACACCCTTCCAATGACTGTCCTCTCGCTGGCGCCCGCAGGTCGCGGCATCGGCGGAGAGATCAAGAAGCAGGACGCTCACTTCGACGTGATCGTCGTCGACTGCCCCGGCAACCTCGAGGATCCGCGTATTGCGTCGGTACTCGAAGTCGCCGATTTTTGCCTCGTTCCGCTGTCGCCATCGCCCGCAGATCTGTACAGCACCGTCGCGATGATCCGCATGATCGAGTCCATGCGCGCGGTCCGTAACCCCAGCCTTTCTTCCGCATTGATGCTCAATAGCGTCAATGGAAAAACTAAAATGCGTGAAGAAATTCTAAAAATTCTAAAGGCTGAAGAAATAGGGGAGCATCTGCTGGACAGCCAGATCGCCCAACGCGAGGTGTATCGCCAGACGTTCGCGCTCGGCACCACCATCCACCACCACAATCGGTACCTGAAGGGTCTCAAGGAGGCCCGCGCGGAGATCGAGAAGCTGGTCACCGAAATGGCCCAATACATCGCATCGACGCGAGCAACCGGAACCGCTCATGTCTAAAGACACATCGAAAGAGAAAAAGGCGACGGGCAACCTCCACCTTGCAGCCGGTCTGCTGCGCGGTCTCGCGCAGGAAAACGCAGCGCTGGAAACCAGGTTGCCCGAACCGTCGCCAGCCGTACCCGTGGCGAACGGCATGCCGGCGCTCGAGCTGGTCGCGGCGGCACCGTCAGACGCAACCGATCTCGGTGCACCTCAAAAGGTAGCGGTAAAGGATTGCATCCCGAACCCGTTCAACCCGCGGGTTTTCTATTCGGAATCGAGCCTGCACGAACTTGCGCTCACGTTGAAACGGGAAGGGCAGATCGAGCCGATCAAGGTGACGCGTCTGCCGGAGTTTCCCGGCAAGCTCGTCGTGATCGACGGGCAGCGCCGGTTGCGCGCTACGAGCATCAACGGCGACGAATACATCAACGCGACGTTCCGGTCGGATCACACGCCGGAGCAGCTTTATACGATCGCCTACCGCGCGAACCACGATCACGAGCGCCAGACGATCTTCGACGATGCGGTCGCCTGGAAACGTCTCCTCGACGAAAAGGTGTTCCCCGATCAGAACACGCTTGCTGAGAAGATCGGCAAGGACAAGGCGTCAATCAGCAAGACACTGTCGCTCAATGCGCTGCCCGGTACGCTCCTCGAGCGGATGGCCGGCGCGAACGACGTCGTGGGCCTGCAGGCCGCGTATTTCCTCAAGCTGATCTTCGAACGGCTCGGCGAACCGACGGCTGACCGGCTGCTGTCAGCCGTGATCGACCGCAAGAAGTCCGTTCGAGATCTCGAGAACTTCCTGCGTGCGCAGAGCGACGCGAACAAGAAGGCGGGACGGACACGCTACAGCGTTCGCCACGACTTCGCAGTCGACTCGCGGGCGATCGGCCAGTTGAAGACCTACCCCGATGGCCGCCTCGATCTGCAGCTCAAGGGCGTCGATGCCGCGCATCAGGAAGCGCTCGCCGACAAGCTCAAGGCAGTGATCGACGCGTACGTCACCGAGCTCGCCGGTACGCAACAGTAAGGTGCCCAAATAAAGAGACCTCGCATTTGCGAGGTCTCTTTTCAGTTTCCGGCGAGACTGCTTCGCAGCAGGAACTCCAGCAGGTCGTCCGAAGTCGGTTCGCCCCAGGTGTCCAGCGCGAGCCATCTGAAGAAGCTCGTCTGCGCGAGCTTGCTCGCTTTCTTCTTCGGCGACAGCGTCAGATCCTTCGAGCCGGTCACCGTTTCGTTGTAGCGCTCGATGAGCTTGGTCTGGTCATCGATTTCGAGCTCGCGGAAGTACGCGCCAGCCTCGTCGATCTTGGCCGCGAGATACTTGTCGCGGATCTGCTCCTGCTTGCTCTGCTGAGTCTCCTTCACGGGGGCCGCGTTGTCCGTCGACTGTCCGTCGGACAACGTATAGCCGTGCGTCAGCGCCTTGCGGAAGTATGCGCCCACATTGTCGATCGGTGCCGCATTCTTCTTCGTGGTCCGATTGAGCGTGTACGCGATCGCGGCCTTGATGCGCTGTACGCCATACTGCGTAATCAGACGGCGCGCCTCCGATCGCGGAATGCCGAACTTCGCGACCTCCTCGACGAGCGCTTCGTTCTTGACGTCACCTTCCTCTACCGTATCCACACTCTGCTTGCGCGTCACCTTGAACTGCACCGCTTCCACGCTACGGCCGGACTTGTGTTCGATCAGCTCGAGCGTATGGTCCGATACTTCGTTCACCTCCTGAACGCAGGGCACCAGAACCTTGCTCTTGAACAGCTTGTATTCCTTGTAAGACTGCGACGCCTTGTCCTGGCCAAGGATCAGGTCGCGGAACTTCGGCAGCGGAATCTTCGCGGTGATGCCGATTCCTTCGTAGCGCACCGTGTTCTCCCACAACGCGAGCGAGTGCGAGCGCCGGAACTCGCGCGCGATCCGCATATCGATGAGCGCGTAGATCTCGGGATTCAGCAGTTCGCTGCGAATCTGGTCCGAGAAGCTGTATTTCAGTACCGATTGCTCGAGTTCCGCGCCGGCCAGCAGACCCGACGCCTTCCAGACCGTCGAACGATCCGCGGCAAGATAGTCCCAGTTGACGACGGTGCTGATGAGCGAGTTCACCGTGTCCTTCACGTATTTCGTGTTGTTGCTGTTCAGGCCGCTTTCGTGCGACAGCGACGCAATCGAAATCGAGAAGCTCGTGCGACCTGGCTCGAACGCCTCCTGCCGGAGTGCATTCTTGATCAGCGAACTGAACATCTTGCGCTGCTGCAAGCCGATCTTTCCCGACTTGGGGGCGATGTGAATCGCCTGGACCGCCTTGCGCAGCAAGTCGGGAGGCTCTGGCGTCTGGAACAGCGAGACCTGCTTGTCGGAGCCTTTGCTTGCGGGCTTTCGCGGCATCGTGATGTCCGGATAAGGTTGCCTTGTTAAGGGCTGACTTTATACCTTTTCATTGCCGAGAGCAACGCCCTTGCTCGCATGTCACTTGCACTATCGCAGCTAACCTATCGGCTACAAAGGATTTTTTTCAATTCGCAGTCGTGCGATCCGCCCCATAACCATCTACCTTTCTGCCAATTTCTATCCCAAAAGCAGCTACCTTTGATCCGGGACGAGCACGTCGAGCGTCACCAGGGCCCGGTCAAAGGTACCTTTTTATGGGAAGCAAACGACTGAAATCGACTTGGGAGGTGGGGGATGTGGTGCCATGCAACACGGCGCCGTTTCTCTCCCATAACTTGCTACCTCGAAGGATTCCCATGGATGGTTACCTTCGGACTCGGACGATTCCGGTCATTTCGCTGTGAAGCGGCAAAAGCGCCCCCATAAAAGGCAACCTTGCGCTGCTCCCATAATGAGGTACCTTTCCAGCGGACCGTTCCTGTTTATGGGAGTCCTGGCGCGAGCTGCGTGCGACGTCCGATTGGAGCAATGCCGAAATCACCCCATAACCGGATACCTTGCCTGTGCCCCATAACTTGCTACCCAAGGACACGCCAAGCTTAGGGGCTTGCGCGCGATCCCGCATCGGCATCCCATAAATGGTTACCTCGACGGGTCCCCATAGACTGCTACCCGTGAAGATTCCTGGCCTATTTCCCATAAACGGGTACGCACGCCCCATATCCACATCCCCGAATCCCCACAGCCTGCTACCCAAGGCCCCAAATCCACAGACCTGAAACCCCAGACCCTTCTACCTCTGCTCCCATAAATGGGTACCGATCATCGCTCAAACCCTTGCCAGTCAAGCCTGTGAGCCTTCTAAAAGTAGTTAAAGTAGTAAACGTTGCTTTCTAAAGATGTAAACACACGTGTCCTTGCAGGAAAGACCAACCCCCATAAACCACTACCCAAAAGCTGTGCCCACAGTCCCTCTGCTGGCCCCAAGTCCCCATTTGCACGCTATTTCGCTGGTCGCAGCGCACCATCTGGGCGGCACTCCAGTGATTTCAAGGCTCGCAGAGAGGGTGAGTACACACTCACAAGCAGCGAAAAGTAGAAGGTTATGGGAGAAAAACCGGAAGAGGACGCCGATTCCGGCTCATAGGTACCCTGTTATGGGAGTCCAGCGGCCGGCATCAACGTCAGGTATCCGCCCATGGTTGGCCACTCAATGACGGCTTTTGCCGCTGTCGACTTGCGGATCTGTGCCGTCCGTCCAGGAGCCACTCGTGAGAGCCGATTGCCCCGTTGAAACCGCGCTGCACAGTTCGACCTGTGGGTAACTTGAACACCGGCACCACCTTGCGGCAACAATTACCGATAACCGATTGAAAAGGTGAGTTCCGTTCTGTGCGCTCGCGTCACGATGGCGACCCGAGAATCTTCACCTTTCAGATACTCGGAACCCTGTGCATTGCGCATGCATATCCTGTACCTCATCGGTTCGCGACGATATCCCGTGCGTGCCTCCCCGCGGTTGCTCGCGAGTCGCAATCCTCCGCGGGTAAACCTGGATCCGCTTCGTCTGATGCCTGACCGACTCGACGCGATTTCGCTGGCAACGTGAGTGTCTCGCCGTCTCAGCGCTTCACCGTAGCCGATTCCGCATCCGGTTCCCGAAGAAGCTCACCATTCATATGCAGCGGATCCCGTAACAGCTCACCTTTGTTCCGAGGCGCATGAATCGAGCTGCGTCGAGCGACCGGGCATCTTCGACATTTACTCGGATGAATGAGCACAGGTAGTCGTGCTTTGCAGAGTCGAATCCTGCCTCCACCGCACTATCTCCAAAGTTATCCACGGTTGCCGCCTGTGGTCGCCGGCGATTCGATCTCACGACTCGCGTCGCGTCGTCACCTGGCCCGACGCACAGCGCCACGATATGGTGGCGGTCGGCGGTCGGCGGTCGGCGGTCGCGGTGAGCACAACGACTCACGCATCATCACTCCAGAGTTGGCCGAGCGCGTGCCGGTCCTCGAGTCGATGCGGGTTCCGTCGAAAGGTATAAAATCTCGCGCCCCGACAGGTGACGTCACTCGAACCTGCGTGGTGACCTATCTGTCCGGATCGCTCGCAACGACCGTGTCATTCCGGAAACCGACGAAGTCTGATCGCCTCGCATCCCGATGCGTGAGCCGAAATCGATCACCTCGCTGCGCATCACGCCGTTGACCGTTACTCCGGTGGTGAGCGCACGTGTGCCGGAGCTTCGTCAACGCGGAAGAGAGCGTGCCGAAGGCGGCATACGCGATCAGGCAATTCGTCGCCGGTCGCGAGGGCTGGCTGTTTGCCGATACGACCGCTGGTGCGCAGGCCAGTGCCAATCTCTACTCGCTCGTCGAGACCTGCAACACGAACGGGATCAATCCGTACCGCTATCTCGTCTGGCTGTTCGCAAAGCAACCGCACGCGACAACGGCGGACGACTACGATGCGCCTCTGCGTTGGAACATATCCACAACGCGGCGCAGATTCTTGCGTGAGGCAACACCGTGCCAAGAGACATTGCCGTCGTGCAACTACAATTGCCCCGAGCCCGGTTGACTCGCCCGTTCGGACAACAGCCATGAAACATCCCTATCGCTGGATCAAGCGCGCAGTCATCGGAATCATCCTGTCCGCGGCGATGGCGTCCGGTCTCGTCGCTTACGGCTATCCTGGCGTCACCGCCACTATTTGTACTGCATGTTTCGGAATGGAGCGTGCGGGACCCGGGCTCATCGTTGATCGGGAAATGCCCGCCAACATGCGTGACGCGCTGTCAACAAATGCCGTGGAGGCCGAATCTCGGGTTCGAGGTTTTTACGGCGCGTTCGATCGCGCGCCGACTATCGTTGCCTGCTCTACGGATGCATGCGACAGACGCATGGGGGGACGTGGCGCTCTTGCATCAACGTCGATAACACCGCTTGGGACGATTACCCGGGTTTCGCCTCGCGGCCAAACGCCTGTCATTCTGGCGCACGAGTTTTCGCATGTAGAGCTACATCGGCGGATTGGCTGGTGGAAATTGGCCAATGGAGTCATGCCTGCCTGGTTCGACGAAGGCATCGCTGTCGTTGTCTCGGACGACAACCGGTACCTGAACCCTGGAACGACGCCGGCCGAGCGTTGCGTTCGCGATAGCGAGAGTTCGCTTCCATCGAGTCCAGCCGAATGGGGGCCTCGTGCTGGCAAAGGCCGGATGATCTACGCTGACGCTGCCTGTCGCGTTCTGCGATGGATGGATACGCATGGTGGCCGGGACGGATTGCTGAAGGCAATCGATGCCGCATCGAACGGAGACACGCGAGCAATGTCTCGCCCATCCTGCACATGAGCCACATCGTGTGAATACATGTGACGAAGGGGAACATCGGGACCGGGCGCATCGCGAACGCGCATGCATCGCGGACGACATCCGTAAATGCCCCGACGACCGATCTCGATGTCGCCACTCGCGCCGCAACACGGTTATGATTCAGAAGCCCCGATCGAGACATGCTCGCATCGGGGGCAGGGGCGGTATCTCTACGTACGTCAAACCGTAACCAATCAGAATAGAGAGTTCAGCGATGCGAATCCAATTCAGAAGGTTCACGCTTGTTGCTGCCGCCGCAGCTTTCCTGATCGGCGGGACGGCCTCGTCGTTCGCGCAGACGACGGCGAGCGAGCCTGCCGCGCAGGACGCGAAAGCGGCTGCCAAGGCGGCGAAGAGTCAGGCACGCAAGGAGGCACGTGCGCAGCATAAGGCCGAACGCAAGGCGGCACGGGCAAAGAATACCGCCGAGCTGAAGAAACTCGAAGACGCCGGATACAAGCCGGCGGTCAATGACCCGAACTATCCGCAGAATCTTCAGGATGCCGAGAAGAAGGCCGGCGCTGCGGCCGGCGCGAGCCAGTAAGTCACGCCACGGCGATACGCGATTCGCATCGCGTATCGCCCGCTCCAATTCGCGATGTCCGGCACATCGCATCTCTCCTGGACAGGTTGCCGAGCCGGCAGCCGGACGTTCTGACAAGACCTTCGTTATCCTTTGTATTTCTACAGCCTGTGTAGTTCCGGCATGAAATGCCCGGAGCCCGGTGGCTGCGGCGCACGAACGCCGTCCAGGTTCCCGCGTTTCACTGAAGCGGGCTGAAGCATTCGCGGCATGTGTCGCGCGATCCACGCCCGATCCACGCCCGATCCACGCCGATTAGCACCCGCGTCTCGACATTGTCCCGCTCCCAATCTAACTTACGATTGCATGGTATATGTCGTTCTTCGCATTATGCCGATCATGTCGAAAGGAGGAGACGATGCAACATCACATCGATCGCACGTATTCAGGTACGGAATCCGCATCCGATGCCGCGACACTCAATCGCCTGCTGTCCGCACGCCACACGTGTCGCGCGTACCGTCCGGATCCCGTGCCGGACGACGTGATCGCCGGCATCGTCGATATCGCGAAACGCACGGCATCGTGGTGCAACGTGCAGCCGTGGCATCTGGTCATCACGTCGGCGGACACGACCGAGCGATTCCGCCGCGCGCTCGTCGAGCACGCGGAGACGCATCCGGAAATCGATTCCGATTTTCCGTTTCCCGACGAATATCGCGGTCCGTACGCCGAGCGCCGGCGGGAAGTGGGCTATGCGCTGTACAACGCGCTCGGTATCGAACGAAGCGACAAGGAAGGGCGCGCGCGGCAGAGCTTCGAGAACTTCAGAATGTTCGGTGCACCGCACGTCGCGATCCTGACGACGCCCGCGGAGCTCGGCACGTACGGTGCGATCGATTGCGGCGCGTTTGTCGGCGCATTCCTGCTGGCGGCGCAGGCATACGGCGTTGCGACGGCGCCGCAAGGCGCGCTGGCGCAGCACGCGCGGTTCATCCGGACCTACTTCGGGATCGGAGACGAGCGACATCTCGTATGCGGGATCTCGTTCGGCTACTCGGATGCCGGTCATCCGGCCAACGGTTTCAGGGCCACCCGCGTGTCGAACGACGAGGTGATGCGAATCGTCTGAAGGTGAAAGCGGCTTGCCGGTTCGCAATGTCCGGCAAGCCGAAGGGTGCCATGATTTTGGTTCCGCGCTGACGCTGATTCGTGGGCTCGCGGCCCATGCCGACGTCGCGTTGCACGTGGTCGCGCCGCTATCGACGACACGCAGCTCGAGCGTGCGTCATTCGTCGCGCGGCGCCGCCGTGTTCCCCGCCTGTTCCAGCCAGTCCTTGAATGCACACACGGCACCGTCCTCCGCGCGCGCGGCGGCAACATAGGTGAAGTATCGCCACGGCGGCAACGCCGGTTCCTTGAACGGCTGCACGAGCCGGCCTTCGGCGACATCGTCGGCAACGAGCGCGATCGGCCCCATCGCGATGCCAAGCCCGTCAAGCGCCCCCTGCAGCGTCAGGTAGAAATGCTCGAGCGTCAGCGAATGCCGCGGCGTGAGCTGTGCCTGCCCGGCCGCCGCCAGCCATTCCGGCCACATGCCGGGGTAGGTCGCCGCGTGCAGCAGCGTGAAGTCGGCGAGATCCGCCGGTTTGCGCAGCGTCTTCCCTTCGAGCAGCTTCGGCGAACACACCGGCAGGCGGACTTCGGACAGAAATTCGTCGGCAACGTACCCGTCTATGGTTTGCGGGCCGCCGCGAATGATCAGGTCGACCTTGTCGCGCAGTTTTTCGATCGGTTCGTTCGACGTGGACAGCCGCACCTCGATGTTCGGATGGGCGACCTGGAACGACGACAGCCGCGGCACGAGCCAGCGCAGCGAAAACGTGGCCGGCGCGCTGACGCGCAGCACCTGCAGCGCACCGCGCTGAAGCTGCTGTGCGGTGGCGAGCGCGATGCGGTCGAACGCGGCGCCGATTTCGGCGAGATACGCGCGTCCGGCATCGGTCAGCTCGACACGCCGGTTGTGGCGCTCGAACAGCAGCCGTCCGAGCCACGCCTCGAGCTGCTGGACATGTCGGCTGACGGCACCGTGCGTCACGCACAGCTCGTCGGCGGCCAGCGTGAAGCTGCCGAGCCGCGCCGCAGCCTCGAACGCGCGCAGGGAATTCAATGGTGGAAGCTTCCGGCTCATCGCATGGTGCCCATTCGCGTCAAATAAACTCACGCGACGCCTCAGATTTAATCGTTTGATCGCCGCACGCGGCTCCGCCAATATGGCACACAAACGGCCAGACGGGCCGGAATGTGTCTAAATTTCTCACATGGAGAGCGGAGCATGCCGAATGTCGTGGTGGTGGGCGCCCAATGGGGCGACGAGGGCAAGGGGCGTCTGGTGGACTGGCTCGCCGGGCAGGCCGACATCGTCGCGCGTTACAACGGCGGCCACAATGCGGGCCACACGCTGGTCGTCGACGGGAAGACCTACAAGCTCGCGCTGCTGCCGAGCGGCCTCGTGCGCGGCAAGCGAGGCGTGATCGGCAATGGCGTTGCGCTCGATCCGGAGGCGCTGCTTGCCGAGATCGACCGCGTCGCGCAGCTCGGGCTGGCCGTGACGCCGGACAACCTGTCGATCGCCGAGAACGCGACGCTCGTGCTGCCGGTCCATCGGGCCATCGATGCGGCGCAGGAGAAGCTGCGTCGCGAGCCGATCGGCACCACGCTGCGCGGGATCGGCCCCGCCTACGAAGACAAGGTCGGCCGCCGCGGGCTGCGCGTCGGCGATCTCGCCGAGCCCGATACGCTCGCGAACAAGCTCGATGCGCTGCTCGATCATCACAACGCGTGGTTCAGGGGCGTGGGGCTCGACGAATATTCCCGCGATGCGATGCTGTCGACGCTCATCGAACTCGCGCCGCAGGTGCTGCCGTTCGTCCGTCCGGTGTGGGCCGACCTGAACGACGCGCATGACGACGGCCGGAAGATCCTGTTCGAAGGGTCGCAGGCCGTGATGCTGGACATCGACTGGGGCACGTATCCGTACGTGACGTCGTCGGGCACCGTTGCATCGGCGGCCGCGGCCGGCACGGGGCTCGGCGCGTCGAAGCTCGGGCACGTGCTGGGCGTGACCAAGGCGTATGCGACGCGCGTCGGCGGCGGGCCGTTCCTGACCGAACTCGACGACGCGATCGGCCTCCGGCTGCGGGAAAGCGGCCGCGAGTTCGGCGTCAATACCGGCCGGCCGCGCCGCTGCGGGTGGCTCGACGGCGCGCAGCTTCGGCAGGCCGTGAAGGTGTCCGGCATCGATTCGCTGGCGCTGACCAAGCTGGACGTGCTGGACGGATTCGACACGATCCGGCTCTGCGTTGGATACGAGCTCGACGGGTTGCGCGTCGAGCATCTGCCCGCGAGCCTCGCTGCGCAATCCCGCGCGAAACCGGTTTACGAGCAGTTCGACGGCTGGACGGACGCGGTCAAGGGCAAGCGGCAGCTCGGCGATCT
Source organism: Burkholderia sp. Ac-20353 (assembly GCF_017104785.1). Taxonomy (NCBI): domain Bacteria; kingdom Pseudomonadati; phylum Pseudomonadota; class Betaproteobacteria; order Burkholderiales; family Burkholderiaceae; genus Burkholderia; species Burkholderia sp. Ac-20353. The sequence continues at coordinate 155,881 of NZ_JAAGPL010000002.1, forward strand.
GCCGGCGGCGGCGCGCCGCTTCGTCGAACGTGTCGAGGCGGTCGCGGGCGTGCCGATCGCGCTGATCACGACCGGGCCGGAGCGCGACGACACGATCGTGCTGCGGGATCCGTTCGATGCGCCGGTGCGCGCGTAACGAGCAATTCTGTTTCCGGATCGGTCACACGTCTCGCCTCGCCTCGTCGCGTTCGCGAAGCGGGCGGACGTGCGTGCGTGAGAGCGTACGTCCGCGCGTGAGTGAGTGAAGCGCGGCGCGGCGCCAGCCAATCCTTAAGGACTCCGGTCGAGCGATGCCTGCATTGCACCGATGCGCGCTGCCGGATCGGCAACCCGCAATGGCGACGCGACGTGCCGCCACCACAGCTGGCGGGCGGGCTCGCGCCGCGCATGCGGAACTGGACATGCCCTGGACGGTGCTGTACTGTTCCGCACCATTCGTACTGGAGCGGATGTCACCGGCCCGATCGGCGCGCACGCGGATTCGGCGTGCGCCGCAGCGGCGGCGAAGGCATCTTGCGTCGCATCGCTCGCGCTGCGACGATACAGGAACGACCGGGGCCCGCGCGTCGCGATGCGCCGGGTCCGCACGTTGCGAGCCGATCTCATTCCCGGGGACATGTCGATGGATACGCTACAGATGATGCGCATATTTGTCCGCGTCGCGGAGGAAGGCAGCTTCACGAGTGCCGCCCAGCGCCTGGACATCACGACGGCGTATGCATCGCGCTCGGTCGCCCAGCTCGAGACGCACCTGCGCACGCGGCTGCTCAATCGCAGCACGCGCCGCATTGCGCTGACCGACGCGGGGCAGCGCTACCTCGACCGGTGCCAGCGGGTGCTCGCGTATATCGACGAGGCCGAAGCGGAAGCGGCGGACGCGCAGGCCAAGCCGTCGGGCCGGCTGCACGTGCACGCGACGACGAGCTTCGGGCAGGCCTACGTGGTGCCGGCGGTCGTGCGCTATCGGCAGCGCTATCCGGCGGTGGCGGTCGAACTGACGCTGTCGCAGCACATTCCCGACATCATCGACGAAGGCTACGACGTGTCGCTGCAACTGAGCACGACCGAGCTACCCGATTCGGGTCTCGTATCGCAGCGGCTCGGCGCCGTGCATAGCGTGCTGTGCGCGTCGCCCGCGTATCTGCGCGAACGCGGTACGCCGACGACGGTCAAGGAGCTCGAAGGGCACGCGTGCCTGCAGATCGTCACGCCGGTGTTCTCGCGCGAGCGATGGCATCTCGACGGGCCCAATGGCCGCGAGACGTTCGAGCTGCCGCAGCCCGATTTCCAGGTAAATATTGCAGATGCGCTCGGCGCCGCGCTGCGCGCGGGGCTCGGGATCGGCTCGCTGCCGATGTCGACCGCATTGCCCGCGCTGAGCAGCGGTGCGCTGGTTCGCGTGCTGCCTGAATACCGCTTGCAGGAGCTGACCGTCTATACACTGTATGCGTCACGCCAGTACCTCGACGCAAAGATCCGGACGTTCGTGGATTTCCTGCGCGAATGCGTGCCCGAGATGCTGGCCGCCGATGAGGCAGCGCTGTGCGCGAAGCACCACGCATGAGCGGTCGTGCTCCGGCAGTTGACTTCATTCCGTTGTCCTGAAGAAAATCTCTGTCACTCCCGCGGCGGCTGATGATGCGGACAGGCTGGATCGCGCTCCGCCGGTCGCGTCCACAGCGCCGGCAGAGTGCGATCATGCGCGCGTTGGCGCGCCTATGTGCGTATTTGCTGGCTTACTTGCTCGATTCGGTCCGAAGCGTGCGGCCCAGGAACGTGAGCGTGCGGTCCCACGCCCATTGCGACCACACCGGATCGAACTGCGTTGCCGCGATACGCGCGGGGCCGACAGCCGTTTCGTTCGCAAATCCATGATGCGCGAGGTAGCGGTGGAACTCGAAGCCGACGTTTGCATCGCCGAGCTTCTTCTCCAGCGCGTCGACCTGGTCGATCGTGAAAAACGCATCCTGCGTCGCCCAATGGCCCATCAGCGGGGCCTTGATTTTCGACGGATCGATGTAGTCGAGCGGCGGGAGGCCGTACCACGTGACACCGGCGTCCACGTCCGCGAACTGCAGCGACAGCAGCGTGAGCGCGCCACCCATGCAGAATCCCGTCACGCCGACGCGCGCGGCGCGCGTCTTCAGGTACTGCACCGCGCCGGGAATGTCCTGCGACGCGGCGTCGCCGAAGTCGAGCCCGGTCATCAGGTGATGCGCCTCTGCTTCCTCGACCGTCGATTTCCCGCGAAACAGGTCGGGTACGAGCGCGAAATACCCGCATCGCGCGAGGCGGTCCGCGACGCCGCGAATCTGGTCATTCAGGCCCCACCATTCCTGGATGACGACGACCGCGGGTGCGCCCTCGGTCTTTTCCGGCGTGGCCAGGTAGCCCTGCAGTTCCTGGCCGTCCGGGCGGCGAAACGTGATCATGGATCCGGGTGTTTGAGACATGAAACCGCTCCTTGTTGAAAATGCGCATGAATACAGCATCGAGTCGGGCCAGCGCGTGCGACGGCGATCGGAGCTTGCGCGGAGACATCGATGATCCGCTCGCATCCGCTTCGGCCGGGGCCCACCACGCCGGAATTCTATGCGCAAACGCGCTCGATCTGCGCGGGGGAGGTGTCGTGCTTCGAACCGTTCGCAAGTCGACCAGGCGATGCTCACCACGGCTGTTGACAGTTTTGTAATCAATATAAATAATGCGAATCATTATCATTTTGGGCGTGATGCTCGCTCATCCCGTAACAATGTGACAGGCTCGCACCGCGACTCCGCCCATTCCCCGTTGATCGCTGCATTCGTCAGGCACTACGAGGAACTCGTCAACCATGTCCGGCATCGCTTCGGCGATCGCGCGTTTGCCTGCGATGTCGTGCAGGACGTCGGCGTGCAGATTCTTCAGCGTCCCCCCGGCGATCCGATCCATACGCCGCTCGCCTTTTTGCGTCATTTGTCGATACATCGAGCCATCGATCGCTGGAGGGGGGACGAGGCGCACGCGAGTCATCTGGAGCCGGCGGGCGTCTCGGTTCCGGACACGCGGTCGGACGATATCGACGGCGAGCAGGTTCTGAGCTATCAGCAGACCGTGCAGGAACTGGAGCAGATCATCAACGGATTGCCTGCACGCTGCCGCGAGGTGTTTATCCTCCACAAGCTGCATGACCTGTCCCAGGAGGAAGTGGCGGCCCGGCTGCGAATTTCACGTAATATGGTTGCCAAACATATAGCCCGCGCGATGACGGCCCTCACTCCGATCCTGCAGAATTCCTTGCGTTCCTAGACGGCAAATGCCGATGTTGCCTGAGTCCTCCCGTAGTCCCGATTCGAAACCGCTTCAGGACGACTCGCTCGACCCCTTCAAGAACGCGTTGCGTACGCGTTATCCACTTGACGTGGTCGTGCGTCGTGCAGCACGCCGGCGGACCATCCGGCAGGTCGTCGGCAGTTCGATGCTGACGGTCGTGGCGGCCGTTGCGGTGTGGTTTGCCGATCCGGCCTACCGTGTCGACAAGTTCGCGACGGCAGTGGGCGAGCACCGTGAGTGGTCGCTTGCCGACGGCAGCCGGCTTGCCCTCAATACCGGATCGTCGGCGCGTGTCGAGTGGCGTGTGCGGTCCCGGCGACTCCTGATCGAGCGCGGCGACGCATCGATCGAAATCGCGCATTCGGCATTTCGGCCGCTTGTCACCTACGCGGGCGACGTGACGATCCGCGATATCGGTACGACGTTCGCGGTGCGTCACGACACGCAAGAAGTGCGCATCGGCGTCGTGTCCGGCTCGGTGCAGGTTGCCGTTGGGCAGCACGCCGCGCTGACGCTGCAGCCGAATCAATCCGTCGTCGTCGATGCAGGGCGGATCGGTGCGCGCCAGCCATTCGATCCGGCCGATGCGCTTGGCTGGCGCGACGGGCGACTCGTTTTCGACGGCACACCGTTGCGTGTGGCCATCGCCGAGATTCGTCGCTACCGGACGTCGCCCGTCGAGCTGGATCCGCGCGTCGCCAACCTGCGACTGTCCGGGCAATTCAATACCGACAACGTCGACGCGCTGCTCGACATGCTGCCCGGCGTGCTGCCGCTCAAGGTAACGCGTGCCGCAAACGGCGCGGTAACCGTTGCCCACCGCTGAGCGTCGACGAAAAAATTTTCGTTCGGACGTCAACAAAGCGGCGGGCTCATCCGGCAATCCTTGTGAGAGTCATCGATTCATTCCGATTCAAACGAGGAGCGGGGGTATGGGGGTTACTGGGCGCCATCCGGGTGTCGGGCGCATCGTGTGCGTCGCGGTTGCAAGCGGCTGTCTGTCGGGTCACGCATCGGGGCAGGGCGTGGAAGTGTCGTCGTTCGACATTCCGGCACAGCGTCTGGACCGTGCGTTGAATATATTTGCGCGTCAGTCGAATGCGCAGTTGCTGTTTTCCACGTCGAGCGCGGAGCAGCGAACGAGCCATGCGGTAAAAGGCAAGATGTCCGCGTCGGCGGCGCTCGATCAATTGTTGAAAGGTTCGGGGCTGCAAGCGCGGCCAACCGGCAAAAATACCTTTACGGTCGAGGGCGCCGCGCCCGCCGCGCCATCAGCGGCGGGCGCATCGCCACAAGCCGATGCTGGTGCGAGTCGTGCCGCGGACCCCGTGGAACTGGCGGCAATCCAGGTATCGGGCGACCGAACCCACAGCGATCTCGTTCGGCCGACCCGGCAGATCACCGTGATTGGTCGCGACGCGTTGCGCGACCTCGAGGCCGGTTCGAACAACCTCGCGACAGTGTTGAGCAAGGCCGTGCCCGGCATGGCCGATTCGAGCCATACGATCACCGATTACGGCCAGACCCTTCGTGGCCGGAACATCCTCGTACTGGTCGACGGCGTGCCGCTGAATACGAATCGCGATTCGGCGCGCAATCTGGCGAACGTCGACCCGAACAACATCGAGAAAGTCGAAGTTCTGCGCGGCAGCAGCGCGGTTTACGGTGCCGGCGCGACGGGCGGCATCGTGTCGATCACGACCCGGCAGCCGGGGGGCGAGCCGCGTGCCGAGACGACATTTTCGATGACGTCACCGCTGTCGCATCTTGGTAGCGGCGGTCTCGGCGGCACCGTGCAGCAGTACTTCGCGGGCAGTCGCGGGCCCGTCGAGTATGAATTCAACGTAAGCGGACAGCATATCGGCAGTTCGTACGACGCGCGCGGCCACCGCATTGCGCCGGAACCGAGCCAGGGCGACCTGTTCGACTCGAACGTCTATAACGTCGAAGGCAAGCTCGGATTCCGGATCGATGCGAATCAGCGCATCGTGTTCTCTGCGAGCCACTATGACGCCAGGCAAGACACGCATTACGCGAGCGACCCGGCAGTCGCGAAACTGCCGGCGGGCACGGCGGTCGCGCGCGCAAAAGACGGGCTCGAGCTCGACGACCAGAATCGCATCCGCAACACGATGCTCAACCTGCGGTATGACAACAAGGACGTGTTCGGTAGCGAGTTATCTGCTCAGTTCTACTACAGAAATTACTACACGCGTTTTGCACCGTTCGATGCGCGTGCGGTTGCGACACGCGGCAACAACATCGACCAGGTCATGCAGGACTCGACGGTGTTCGGCAGCCGCCTGACGATCACGACGCCGCTCGACCAAGCCGGACGCACGAAGCTTCAGTGGGGTGCCGACTTCAACCAGGAACGCAGCGACATGCCGGACGACATCTTCTCCCCGGCAGCCTATGATGCGAGCGGCGGTCTCGTCTATCGCAAGATCGGCACGCTGACTTATCTGCCACCGCTGACGACGCGCAGCATCGGCGGATTTGCACAGCTGCAGCACAAATTCGACGACAAGTGGTCGGCGGAAGCGGGGGTGCGCTACGAGCACGCGAGCGCAAGCTTCGACGACTTCGTGCCGCTGTCGCAGTTGCGGCTCGCGAAAAAATACACGGTGCCGGGCGGCTCGACCGGATACGGTGCGTGGCTGTTCAATGCCGGCGTTGCGTACGCGCCCGTGCGTGGCCAGGAATTCTATGCATCGTTCAGCCAGGGATTCCAGCTGCCGGACGTGGGTTTGCAACTTCGGAATGCCGCCGCCGGCTTCGACATCCATTCGTCGAGCCTTGAGCCGGTCAAGACCAACAACTATGAAATCGGCTGGCGCGGCAGCCTTGGCAATCACACCGACGGAACGCTCGCGCTGTTCTATACGACGTCCGAACTCGGTGACGTGCAGAGCTTCAACAACGGACTGATCCTGACGCGCACGGCCGAACGCATCGCCGGCATCGAGGCGACCGTTGACTACGTATCCGATGACGACAAGTGGGGCGCGGGTGGCACGATCACCTACATGCAAGGCCGCGAGCGGCCGCAGAACAGCGCGAACTTCCAGGACATGACCGGCTACCGCGTCCCGCCGCTCAAGCTCACGGGCTACGTCGAGTACCGGCCGAACTCGCGCTGGAGCAATCGCCTGCAGGCAACGTTCTATGCGGCGCGCGACTACCGGCTCAACGACAAGAACGGTTTCGGGCGCATGGACGTCGGCAGCTACACGACGGTCGACCTGATCTCGCGGTACCAGATCACCAAAAAGGATCGCGTGACTGTCGGTGTCGAGAACCTGTTCAATCGATACTACCTGCCGCTCTATAGCCAGCTCATGCGCAACAGCAACAACACGAGCCGCCTGCCTGCTGCAGGCGCCGTGCTGAGCGCCAGCTATACGCACCGCTGGTAAGCGCGTGCGGCGTTCGAAAGGACGCTGTGCGCAATTGCTATGAGCTGCGGGTTTGTGCCGGCGAGCCCGGATTGGCAAGACAGCCTTTCCGGGCCCCGCTGCGGGGAAGATCCCGCAGCAATCAACGTCGATTTAGTGACCGAAGTAAACCGAGTCACGAGCGTCCTGCTTGACCGCAATGACGCGGCCCGCGCGAACGCCTGCAGCGGCTTGTGCGCCGTAGCCGGTTTCGTCGGCATTCGTCGCGCGTGCCTGCGCTGCCTGGAGCGCTCGCGGGTAATACTGGTCCGCTACTTCGGGCTTGTACCCGGCCTGCTCGAGCTGGACGAGTTCCGCACGCACCTGGGCTCGCGTCAACTGCCCCTGATTCGATTGAGCGAACGCGCCATACGAGGCAGACAGCGCAGTGGCGGCGACGACAGCGTAGATGAACGATTTCATGATGACCTCCGGTTCTGTTGATTTCGCGCTTCACTCTTGATGTTCAGCGGTTGATTGCATCGTAGCGATCGCGTTATCAGTCGGAAATACGCAATTCAGCGAAAAATTATTGCAACTGGGTAAACGATCCGCGGCGATCCGCGGCGATCACCGTGTTTGGTCTGATGGTTTGTGCGTCGGAATGCAATGACAAGCGGTGTCCGGTCGAAAAGAATCCGAAGGTGCCACTGACGCGAGAAGAGGCGGCAGGTCGTCCGTCAAACTCTTTATGAGTTGAAGAGTTGTTACGTGACAACCCGGTGACGGGATGTGGCGACTTTATATACTGAAAAATCGGCTCCCCACCGCGAGGGCGAATCTCCGATTCGCCAACCCCCATAACCGGCTACCAGACGCCGGGGCGCACCAATCCTGCGACTCCTCGACAGCGTTGACGGCCGGCGACGACGCGATGCATCGGCACGAGATCCGCAGGAATCCGCACGAGATCGGCAAAACGCCTATAATGATTGGGCAAATTGCCAAGGAAAGGTCATGAGCACCATCGCTTTTCGTCCGACGGGCATCGCGCACCCGCGTCAGGCCGAATTCACGATTCTCGAAGAGCTGCTGGCAGTCCGCGTCCGTTCGGGCGCCGATCTCGCCGAGCTGGCGAGCGCGCGCGTCGACGTCGACGTGATCGACCGATTGTCCGAGCACGGTCTGAAGTCGGACGAACTGGCCTTCATCATCCCGCGGCGAACGCTGAGCCACCGCCGTCAGGCGCATGAGCGCCTGTCTCCGGAAGAGTCCGACAAGGCCATCCGTCTCGCGCGGATCGTCGCGCAGGCGTCGGCCACCTTCGGCAACCAGGACAAGGCGATGTCGTGGCTGCGCAGCGGGCTCCAGCGCTTCGGCGGCCGCACCTCGCTCGACATGGCAAGCACCGAGCACGGCGCGCGGCTCGTCGAAGAGGCCCTGACGCAGATCGACGAGGGGTACTTCGCTTGACGACGTTGTGGCGGATCAGCAATTACGCCGACCTGAAGGGCATCGGCGGATTGCGTGCCGGCGGACGCTGGCATTTCGCCGGGCAGCCGGTCGTCTATCTCGCCGAGCATCCGGCGCTCGCGCTGCTCGAGACGCTCGTCCATCTGGAAATCGGTTCGGTCGCGCAGTTGCCTGACGGGTATCAGCTGCTGCGCGTGGAGGTACCCGATGCGGTGGCCGTCGCCGAGATCGCCGAGTCGGACGCGCCTGCCGATTGGCGCTCGAATCCCGACTGGACGAAGGGCGCCGGCACCGAGTGGCTGCAGACGCAGCCGAGCGCGTTGCTGCGGGTGCCGAGCGCGGTCGTCCCGTACGCGCACAACTACCTGCTGAACCCCCTTCATCCTGCTGCAGCCGACATTCGCATTGCGGAGGTCGTGCGGTCGCCGTACGACAACCGGATATTGCGGCTGATCCAGCCCGCGCCGCGCGAGTAGGTCCACGACGCGCGCGCCCGGGTTTCCGTCAGCACTCCGCCACCCCGAGGCGGCGCCGCGCGCGTACGAAGCGGGCGCGAGTGCGACTTCTCGCACCGATGCGCGTTGTGTTCGACCGGCGCCTTGCCGCAAGCAGGTACAGCACTAGAATGATTAAAAGCTGGCACCGGGCACGGGAAGGAGCGTATGCGCTGCGCACATTGCGGATTCGACAATCCCGCTGGGGCCCGCTTCTGCGACGCGTGCGGCACGATGCTGACGCGCGCGTGCCCGCGCTGCGGCCATGAGTCGAGCCCGACCGCGAAATTCTGCAGCGAATGCGGCGCGCCGCTCGGCGAATCGCACGACGTGCCCCACCCGCGTCCGCGGCCAGTGTCCGGGCCGCCGCCGGCGCCCATCCATTACACGCCGCACCATCTCGCCGAGCGCATCCTCGCCGAACAGGCGGCGATGGAAGCACGGGGCGAAACCGCCGGCGAGCGCAAGACCGTCACCGCGCTGTTCGCGGACATGGCCGGGTCCACCGCGCTGATCCACGATCTGGACCCGGAAGAGGCGCATCGCCTGATCGAGCCCGTCGTCGCGCTGATGATGGAGGCCGTCCACTACTACGAAGGCTATGTGGCGAAGTCGCTCGGCGACGGCATCCTCGCGCTGTTCGGCGCGCCGATCGCCCACGAGGACCACCCGCAGCGCGCGCTGTTCGCGGCACTGCGGATGCAGGACGCGATGCGCCGCCACGGCGACCGGATTCGTCTGGAAAAAGGCATCCCGCTGCAGATCCGTGTCGGCGTGCATACCGGCGAAGTCGTCGTGCGCTCGATCCGCACGGACGACCTGCACGCCGACTACGATCCGGTCGGGCACACGATCCACATCGCATCGCGGATGGAAGGAATCGCGATGCCCACGTCGATCCTCGTCAGCGACGCAACGCACAAGCTGGCGGAAGGCTACTTCGAGTTCAAGTCGCTCGGGGCGACGCAGGTCAAGGGCATTCCCGAGCCGCTGTCGGTGTACGAGGTGCTGGGCCTCGGCGCGTTGCGCACGCGGCTGCAGCTGTCCGCGCATCGCGGCCTCGCACGGTTCGTCGGCCGCGACGCCGAACTGGAGCACCTGCACGGCGCGCTGGACGACGTGAAGGCGGGCCACGGGCGGGTGGTCGCGGTGGTCGGCGAGGCCGGAGTCGGCAAGTCGCGGCTGTTCCATGAATTCAAGGCGCGTTCGCGGCGTGGCTGTCTCGTGCTCGAAACCTTCTCGGTGTCGCACGGCAAGGCGTTCGCCTATCTGCCGCTGATCGAGCTGCTGAAGAACTATTTCCAGATCGCCGCGCAGGACGACGAACGGCACTGCCGCGAGAAAGTGATGGGCAAGGCGCTGACACTCGAGCGCAGTTTCGAGGAGCTTGTGCCGTACCTGCTGTATCTGCTCGGTGCGAGCGAGCCCGGCTCGGCGCTCGCGGAAATGGATCCGCTGATCCGCCGCGACCGCACGTTCGACGCGATCATCCAGCTGCTGACGCGCGAGAGCCGCGACCAGCCGATCGAGCTGCTGTTCGAGGATCTGCAATGGCTCGATCGCGAGACCGAGGCGTTCCTCACGTGCCTGATCGACCGCGTGCCGGACACGCGGATCCTGCTGCTCGTGAACTACCGGCCCGAGTATCTGGTTGTCCGCGACGGCGCCGGGCATTGCTCGCGATTGCGGCTCGAACCGCTGGGGCCGGTCGAAGCGCAGAGCCTGCTCACCGCGCTGCTCGGCGACGACCCAGGCCTCGCGCCGCTCAAGACGCGCATCCTCGACATGACGGAAGGCAATCCGTTCTTCATGGAGGAGGTGGTGCAAACGCTCGTCGAGGAGCAGTCGCTGCTCGGCGAACCGGGCCATTACCGGATCGTGCAGACGCCGGCTGCGCTGCATATTCCGACGACCGTGCAAGGCGTGCTGGCCGCCCGCATCGACAGGCTCACGGTCGACGAAAAAGAGCTGCTGCAGACGCTCGCGGTGATCGGCAAGGAGTTTCCGTTCAGCCTGATCCGGCGCATTTGCGACCCGCAGGTCGCGCAGACTGAAGACGACCTGCGCCAGCTGCTCGCCCGGCTCAACGCGGCGGAGTTCATCTACGAGCGGCCCGCGTTCCCGGAAGTCGAATATTCGTTCAAGCACGCGCTGACGCAGGAAGTCGCCGGCCATTCGCTGCTGACGGAACGGCGCAGCGCACTGCACGAGCGCACCGCGCAGGCGATCGAGGCGCTGTTTCCGATGCGGATCGCCGATTACTGCAGCGAGCTCGCGCATCACTACCGGCTGAGCGGCAACGTGCCGAAGGCGGTCGAGTATCTGTACCGTACCGGGCAACAGGCGCTGCAGCACTCCGCGCAGCCCGACGCGGTGCGCCACCTCGGCACGGCGCTGGAATTGCTCGAGCGTTTGCCCGATACGCCCGAGCGCGCACATCAGGAACTGACGCTGCGGCTCGCGCTGGGGCCCGCGCTGATGGCCGTACGCGGCTATGGCGCGCCGGACGTCGAGGCGAACTACACGCGTGCGCTCGCGCTGTGCGAGCAGGCCGGCGAGACGTCGCAGCTCTTTCCGGTACTGCTCGGTTTGAGGACGTATTACCACCTGCGCGCGGAATACCGCACGGCACGCGAACTGGGCGAACGGCTGTTGCGCATGGCGCGGCACGCGCACAAGCCGGGGCTGCTCCTGGAGGCCCATCTCGCGCTGTCGGCCAGCCTGTTCTTCGAAGGCGATCTCGGCATGGCCCGCGCACATCAGGAACGCGCGCTCGCGCTGCTCGACACGGAGCCGCGTCCGGAGCTGGTCGTGACCGTCGCGATCGATCCGGGTATCCGCGGCCTGAGCTTCCTCGCGTGGACCCTGTGGCATCAGGGCTACGCGGATCAGGCGAACCAGCGCAGCCAGGCCGTGCTCGCGCGCGCCCGGCAGACGCCGAATGCCCCGACGCTCGCATTGACGCTCGCGTACGCCGCGCAGTTTCATCAGCTCCGGCGCGAGGTCGCGCTGACCCGCGAGCGCGCCGACGTGCTGATGACGCTCGCGACCGAGCAGGGGCTGCCGTTCTGGTTCGGGTGGGGCGCGGTGCTTCACGGTTGGGCGCTGGGCGAGGAGGGCCGCGTCGACGCCGGGATCGCGCAAATACGCGCGGGCATCGAAGGGTATCGCGCGACGGGCGCCGCGATGAGCTGCTCGTATTTCCTCGCGCTGCTCGCGGATAGCTACCGCAAGGCCGGCGATACGGCAGCGGGGCTGTGCGCGATCGACGACGGGATCGCGATGGCGGGCCAGTCCGGAGAACGCTGCTATGAGGCCGAACTGCACCGGCTCAAGGCGGCGCTGCTGCTCGGTATGCGGGACGACGGCATCGTCGTCGCCGACCCGCACCGCGCGGACGAGGCCGAAGGCTGCCTGCACCGGGCGATCGAAATCGCGCGAGAACAGGGCGCGCGCGCTTTCGAGCTGCGTGCGGTGCGGGACCTTGCCCGATTGCGCGCGAGCCACGGGGACACCGCCGACGCACGGAAGATGCTGTCCGACGTCTACGCCGGTTTTGCGGAGGGCTTCGATACGGCGGACCTGCAGGAAGTCAGCGCATTGCTCGAGTCATGGTCAACCACCGGCGGGTGAACGAGCCGCGCCGCAACGTGCATCGAGGTGTCGTCGGCATGCGTGTGACCGCAGGCGGACACCACGCTAACGAAGGAATGCCGTCTGTCGACGGCGTTCCTGTTCTCCCCGCCATCCATGGCGGGGTTTCTCGGAGCATCCGATGACCACGAAGAACACGAAGCACCCGGATGGCGAAGAACCGAAGCCCGTCGCGCTGGCGCTGCAGGGCGGCGGGATGCATGGCGCGTTCACATGGGGTGTGCTGGACCGCCTGCTCGAGGACGGCCGGCTCGCGATCGAAGGCGTGAGCGCCACCAGCGCGGGTGCGATGAATGCAACCGTGCTGGCTCACGGGCTGATGCTCGGTGGCGCGTCGGGCGCACGCGATGCGCTGCACGACTTCTGGCACGCGATCTCGGCGTCCGCCGAGCAATACAATCCGCTGCGCTGGACGCCGTGGCTCAAAGGGACGCACAGCTTCGGGCTCGATCATTCGCCGCTGTACGCGTTTGCCGACATGGTGCTGCGCATCTTCTCGCCGTACCAGTTCAATCCGCACAACCTGAATCCGCTGCGCGAAGTGCTGGAGCGTCACGTCGACTTCGACGCGTTGCGCAAGCAGTGCCCGATCCATCTCTACCTGAGCGCGACCAATGTCGAGACGGGGAAGATCCGGATCTTCACGGGCGAGGACGTGTGCGCGGAAGCCGTGCTGGCGTCGGCCTGTGTGCCGACCCTGTTCCAGGCGATCACGATCGACGGCCAGCATTACTGGGACGGCGGCTACATGGGCAATCCGGCGATTTACCCGCTGATCTACCACTGCAAGACGCAGGATGTCGTGATCGTCCACATCAATCCGCTGGTTCGACCCGGCGTGCCGAGAACGGCGTCCGACATCCTGAACCGCATCAACGAGATCAGCTTCAACTCGTCGTTGATGCGCGAGATGCGCGCGATCGCGTTCGTGACCGAGCTGATCCAGCAGGGCAAGATCAAGCGCGACGAGATGAAGGAAATGCTGATCCATTCGATTCGTTCCGACGAGGAGATGTGCGCGCTCAGCGTGTCGAGCAAGTACAACGCGGACTGGGAATTCCTGTGCGGCCTGCGCGACAGCGGGCGGCGCGAGGCCGAAGCGTGGCTCGCGGCGAATTACCGGAACGTCGGCCAGCGGTCGAGCATCGACATCCGCAAGGAGTTCTTTTGAGCGCCGTCGCGGGATGGCGGTGCGCGGCCGGTGCCGTGACGGACGCTGCGGAAGGCGCGCGCGGGAGCGGGGCGACGCTGCGCGGCGGTGCAGGTCGGGACGACGGAAAGAGGCGACGATGAACCAGACGCAAGCGCGCTTCATCGCACTGTGGTCACGCAGCGGCGGCCGCGATGCCGAAGCCGTGCTTGCCGACCTCGTGCGCTGCTATGGCGAAGCGACGCGCCACTACCACACGCTGCGTCATATCCGTCGTTGTCTGCGCGACTTCGACTGGGCGTGTGGTGCGATCCCGCATCCCGATGCGGTGGAGCTCGCGCTGTGGTGTCACGACGTGATCTACCAGCCCGGCGCGCGCGACAACGAGGAACGCAGCGCCGACTGGTTCGTGCAGTGGGCGGACGGGCAGATTGCAGCGGGCGCACGCATTCGCGACATGATCCTCGCGACGTGCCACCGGAGCGTGCCGACCGAAGCCGACGACCGCTTCACCGTCGACATCGACCTCGCGGTGCTCGGTGCGCCCCGCGGCCGCTTTCACGAGGATGGCGTGCGGTTGCGGGCCGAGCGCCCGGATCTCGACGATCGCGCATACGACGCGCAGGTTCGCGCGATTCTCGGCGAGATGCTTGCGCGTCCGCGCATCTATCACACCGATCTGTTCCATGACCGCTGCGAAGCGCGGGCGCGCCGCAACCTGTCGTGGCGGCTCGGCTTGCCGTCGCGTTGAGCGTGCGTCGACCGCGCGGAGCCGGACGCGGCAGTCGGCAAACCGCGCAGGGCTTGCCACCATCGTGGTGCATCGCCTGTGCAATTGGCGTGCATGCACGGACGGACGGCGGGCAGTCGGCCACGATACGAGCGTTTTCGCGTGCTGGAGCAGGCCCGGAATTTGCGTGCCTCTCGCGGCGAAACGCTACGCCCATCACAACGACAGAGACCAATAACATGGCCAATCCACAAGCAATCGTCGACCTGACCCATGAAGTGAAGAAGCTGGCCACCGGCAAGATCGGCGACATCAACGACATCAATCGCGAGACGACTTTCCTCGCGTTGAATGCGCTGATCGAGGCCGCTCGCGCAGGCGATGCCGGCAAAGGCTTCGCGGTGGTCGCGAACCAGGTGAAGCACGTATCGAAACGCATTGGCGACATCACCGACGGGCTCAACAAGGAACTCGCGGGGGCGCTGACACGCCTGACCGAACTCGGCGACAGCATGATCGAGCGGATGCGTTCGCATGAGGGTCAGCGCTGCGCCGATCTTGCGCTGAACATGATCGACATCATCGACCGCAATCTGTACGAGCGCTCGTGCGATGTCCGCTGGTGGGCGACCGATTCGGCGCTCGTCGACTGCGTGATGCACGAGAGCCCGGCGGCGAGTGCGCATGCATCGGAGCGGCTGTCGGTGATTCTCGACAGCTACACGGTCTACAAGGATCTGTGGGTCGTGAATGCCGACGGCATCGTGGTCGCGAGCGGGCGCGACGCGACCTGTCCGGTGCGGGGGCGCGACGTGCGCGACGCGCACTGGTTCACGGCCGCATTGAAGACGCGCTCCGGGGCCGACTACGTCGCGTCCGACATCGAGACGCTGCCGTGGCTGAAGCATGCGCAGGTCGCGACGTATTCGACCGCCATTCGTGCAGGCGGACAGGCGCATGGCAGCGTGCTCGGCGCGCTCGTCATCTTCTTCGACTGGGCGCCCCAGGCGGCGGCAGTCGTCGGCGGCGTGCGGCTGAGCGACGATGAATGGGCGCGAACCCGCTGCATGATCGTCGACGCGTCGTCACGCGTGATCGCGAGTTCGGATGGCAAGGGACTGCTGCAGGAACGGTTCCGCCTGCACACCGACGGCAAGCCGGCGGGCTTCTATCGGATGCACAACGGCACGATGGTGTCGTTCGCGGCGACGCCCGGTTACGAGACGTACAAGGGGCTCGGCTGGTACGGGGTGATTTGCCAGCAGCCGCGGAACGGGTAGGCGCAGGCGCCGTGTTGCCACGCGTGCCGATTCCGAAACGTACGCGAATCAACACAAACGATTGGCATCGCGCGCGTCGATGTCCCGTGCAAGCGTTTGCTGGATGCGAACGACGGTCCGGGACGTGACGAGGCCGAGCATCGCGTTCACGTCCGCGTGGCTGCGGCCCGCGAGCAACTGGCGGCGCGCAACCGTGTTGCGCAGCACGCGCGGACTCATGTCCGGCGCGTCGAAGCCGATCGCGGTCAGCGCGTCGCGAACGACGAGCAGCAGGAACATGTCGTTCATCGCCTGCCCGCTGCGCGGTGCCGGAAACAGCAGCGCCGACGCCGGCTCGCCGGCGCCGCGCGCGCGCCACGCTTCGAGCGGCCTGCGTGCGAAGCGCTCGAGCGCGATCTGGCGTTCGGGCCGCGCGCCCTGCTGCGGCACGTACAGTGTCGGATGACCGGCGTCGAGATCGAGCGCGCCGATCGTCGTCGTCCGGATTTCCCGGGATGTGATGCCGCTGCCGAGCAGCAGCGCGACGATCGCGCGATTCCTGCATTCGACCGGGCCGTCGCCGGATCGCGGCCGGACATACGCCTGCAGCGCGTTGTCCGCAGCGGGCGGCAGGCAGACCGGTTCCGGTTCGCCGTCCGGCCATGCGACGTAGCGCGCCATCCGTTCGGCAGGATTCGCTTCGCGCAGCCCGACGGACACCAGTTGCCTGGAGATGCGATCGATCAGCTTCGCATAGCGTGCACGGGTCGAGCTGTCCGGCGCACAGGTGCGGTCGAGGTCCGCGAGAAACCCTTCGACGTGCTCGGGACCGAACGTCGCCGGCGTCACGCCGCGCGCGAGCAGATAGCGCAGGAAACGGTCGAACATCGCCGCGTGCTGCACGATCGAGCGGGGCGCGAAGGGCCGCCGGTCCGCGCCGGTCGCCTCCGTTTCCTGCCAGGCGCGAAACGCGCCGACGGGGTCGAGAATCCACAGATCCTTGTCCATCGCGGTTTTATATACGGAATGCCGCGAAGCCGGCAACAGGAGAATCGACGATTCGCCTGCGTGGCCTCGCTTTCCCGGTTGCGAACAAAAACCGGTTCATGGGAATATCGACCGAATTGCCTGCCGGTGGAGAGCGAAGCAGGCAAATCCCCGGGCTACGCAACGGCCGATCGAAGCGCATGAATTCAATGAATCAGCACGCGATATTCCCGTATGCAGCCGTGCTCCTCACCGCAATGCTGATGGCGGCATGCGGGGGCAACGTCGAAAACGAACTGCGCAACGCGAAGCAGCCCGCTCAGGGTGCGAGCTGTCGCGCGGTCGACAACGGCGGCTCGACGGTCGTGGTGGGCTCCAGCCAGCCGGGGGATCCATCGCTGCCGGAACCGTCGTCGGGTTATCGCACCGGGTTGAAACCCGTCTATGCGAAGACGTACATGGTGACGACCTCGAACGCATACGCGAGCGCGGCCGGCTGCGCGGTGCTGAAGAAGGGCGGCACCGCCGCCGATGCAGCGGTCGCCGTGCAGGCCGTGCTGGGGCTCACGGTGCCCGAGGCGACCGGCCTCGGGGCCGGCGGCGTGCTGCTCTACTACGACGCGCAAAAGAAAGCGGTCCACGCGTACGACGGCCGCGAGACGGCACCGGCTGCGGCCACCGGGAACTACCTGCGCTATGTCGACGACCGGAGCGATCATTCTGCGCCGCAGCCGAACGCACGCGAGAGCGGCCGTTCGATCGGCACGATCGGTGTTCCGCGGCTGATCGAGTTGCTGCAGCAGGATCACGGCAAACTGGCATGGAAGGATCTGTTCGGCGATGCAATTGCGCTCGCGACGAACGGCTTTCCGATCGGCGGCCGCCTCGCCGACGCAATCGCCGCGAATGCCGCGAATCTGAAGCGCGACCCCGAGGCCGCCGCGTACTTCCTCAACGCGGACGGATCGCCGAAGACGCTCGGCACGGTGCTGAAGAATCCCGCGTACGCGCAGACGCTGACGCTGTTCGCGCAAACGGGCGCGAACGCGCTGTACACGGGGCCGATCGCGCAGGACATCGTCGCGAAGATCGCGGCGACGAAGGGTGCCGACGGCTCGACGATCACGCCGGGCAAGACGACGGTGGCCGATCTCGGCGCGTATCAGGCCAAGCGCCGCGAGCCCGTCTGCACGACTTACCGGACCTACTGGGTGTGTGGCATGCCGCCGCCGTCGTCGGGCGGCATCGCGGTCGCGTCCGCGCTGGGCATTCTCGAGAATTTCGACCTCGAGTCGATGAAGCCGACGGCGATCGACGGCGAAGGCGGCAAGCCGACGGTCGCTGCCGTGCATTTGGTGTCGGAGGCCGAACGGCTCGCGTATGCGGATCGCGACAAGTACGTCGCGGATACCGACTTCGTGCCGCCGCCCGGCGGCACCTGGGACACGCTGCTCAACAAACCGTATCTGAAGACGCGTGCGACGCTGATCGACCTGAAGCGGAGCATGGGCACCGCGCAGCCCGGCAATCTCGGCACGGTGCCGCTCGGTGTCGATACCACGCTGATCGAGCACGGCACGAACCAGTTCACGATCGTCGACCGCGACGGCAATGTGCTCAGCGCGACGACGACCGTCGAGTCGAGCATGGGTTCGTTCCACATGACGCACGGCTTCCTGCTGAACAACCAGCTGACGGATTTCTCCGTGAATCCGACCGACAGCGCCGGCAATCCGGTCGCGAACCGCCTGCAGCCCGGCAAGCGGCCGCGAAGCTCGATGGCGCCGACGATGGTGTTCCGGATCGCCGCGGACGGATCGAAAGACGATTTCGTGATGGCGACGGGTTCGCCGGGTGGCGGCGCGATTCCGCCGTACGTCATCAAGACGCTCGTCGGCACGCTGGACTGGGGGCTCGACGCGCAGCAGTCCGCCGGGCTGATCGACTTCGGCGCGGGCAACAGCCCGACGACCACGATCGGCGGCGAGCATCCGAACGTCGACACCGCGAACAACGGCGCGAACGACCCGCTGATCGTGGGGCTGATCGCGTTCGGCCACAAGGTGTCGACGGCGGCGCAACCGAGCGGCGTGAACACGGTGATGCGCGTGCAGGTCAACCAGCAGCCGGTGCTGCAGGGCGGCACGGATCCGCGCCGGGAAGGCGTCGCGCTCGGCGATACGTTCAAGCCGTGATTCAGGATGGTGCTGCGGCCGTCCTGACCTTGTCATGCTGCGCCGCCAGCGCCGCATCCGCCGCTTGTGCGCGCTGGATGGCCGGGCGGGCCAGGATGCGGTCGATATAGGCGCGCACCACGGGCGTCTCGGGTACCAGCTTGAACATCGTGGCCCAGTTCAGCGCCGCACCCCACAGCACATCCGTCGCCGTAAAGCGCTCGCCCAGCATGTAGGGCCCCTTGTCCAGCTGCGCGCAGATCGTATTGATGACGGTGTCGAAGTCGCCGTAGGGCGACGTGGAGTACGCCGCAGGCGGGCGGTTCATCGAGCGGTCGACAATGGCTGGCTCGAAGCACGAACCGTAGAACGCCATCCAGCGCAGGTACGGCCCGCGTAGCGAATCCCCGACCGCCGGCGCCAGGCCGGCTTCCGGATACAGCTCCGCGGCATACAGATGGACGGCGACCTGCTCGGTGATGACGGCATCGCCGTGGCGCAGCGCGGGCACCTTGCCCATCGGGTTGATGCCCAGGTAATCGGGCTTGCGGTGTTCGCCGCTGCGCAGGTCGAACGCGTGCAGTTCGTAATCGGCGTTCAGCTCTTCGAGCAGCATACGGGCGCCGGCCGATCGGCTGCGCGGCGCGTGGTAGAAGATCAGGTGGCGGTCTTGGGGCACCGTTGGCTCCGGAGTGTGGTCGGGAACAGAAGTGCCAATGTAGTGCGGCCGCGCGCAGTCGTCTTGGAAAAACCCGCTGCGGCAGTGCATCATCGCGGCATCGCATCCGACGCCTTCATCATGACCGACTTGCGTAACGTCACCGAAACACCGAAGGGCGTGGTCGCTCCACTGGCCTTCCACCAGCGCTTCCGCCTGAATCGCTACCACCCGTGTCCCGCATTGGCCGGTGTGCTGGATCACCACTGGATAGTCGAATGGGACTTGCGTGGCCAGCCGCCCCATGTGCAGCGAACGCTGCCGTATCCATGCGTGAATCTGGTGTTTGACCGGCGGCAGACGGGCGTCTTCGGCGTGGTGTCGGGCGCATTCGAGACCACGCTGACTGAAGCAGGGCGCGTGATCGGCCTGCGCTTTCGGCCCGGCGCCTTTCGCGCGTTCTTCGGCAAGCCGGTGCATTTGCTGACCGACAAAGTGCTGCCGGTGTCCACGCTGCTCGGCGGCAGTGATGCCGAAGCCGACGACATCGTGCTCGGCGCACAAGACGACGCCGGCATGGTGTCGGCCGCGGAGACGCTGCTGCTGCGTGTGCTGCCGCGGCCCGATCCGCAGGTCGAGCGCATCCACGCGATCCTGCAAATGCTGCAGCAGGACATCGGCCTCACGCAGGTGCGCGACCTGGCCGAACGCGCCGGCCTGCGCGAGCGCACGCTTCAGCAGCTCTTTGCCGATTACGTGGGTGTGACGCCCAAGTGGGTGATCTGTCGCTACCGCCTGCATGAAGCTGCCGACAAGCTTGCCGGCGGCGAGCCGATCGACTTGGCGGAACTGGCCCACGCGCTCGGCTATTTCGACCAGGCGCATTTCACGCGCGACTTCCGCAAGCTGGTGGGCAAGGCACCGGCCGAGTACCGGCGCGATGCCAATCAGGCCTGACGCCGCGATTCCGGGGCCGCAGGCGCGTCGGCGCGTACCGCGCGGAGAGTGACAATGGCCACTACAATCGCCGGTTACGGAGATGCCACCCGATTGGTCCGATTGGTTCGATTGGCCCGACTGAGCGCGTGCTCGTCGAACCGGCGCCGCGACAATGGTCGAACGCGGCCGTCCGTCGGCATCTCCTGCGCCTGACCCGATACGTACTTGAGGAATCTTCGTGAAGTTCATCCACGCGGCAGACATTCACCTCGACAGCCCGCTGCATGGCCTGAGTGCCTATCCCGATGCGCCGGCCGCGCAGTTGCGCAATGCGTCCCGCGAGGCGCTGCGGCAGCTCGTCGATCGCGCGCTCGAAGAAGAGGTGGCCTTTCTCGTGATCGCCGGCGACCTGTATGACGGCGACTGGAAGGATCACAACACCGGCATCTTCTTCAGCCAGCAGATGGGGCGTCTGCGCAAGGCGGGCATCCGCGCGTTCGTGCTGTGGGGCAACCACGATGCCGAGAGCGAGATGACGAAGAAGCTGACGCTGCCGGACAATGTGACGGTCTTCAGTCACCGCAAGCCGGAAGTCCACGTGCTGCCCGAATTCAACGTCGCGCTGCACGGACAGAGCTTCAAGGACAAGGCGGTCGTCGACAACCTCGTGCTCGGCTATCCGGAGCCGGTGCCCGGCCATTACAACATCGGCGTGCTGCACACCGCGCTGGAAGGCTACGCGGCCCATGCGAGCTACGCGCCCTGCACGCGCGCGGAGCTGCACGCGAAAGGCTACGACTACTGGGCGCTCGGGCACGTGCACGAGTTCCAGCAATGGGCGGAGCGGTCCACGATCGTGTTTCCGGGGAACCTGCAGGGCCGGCATATCCGCGAGACGGGACGCCGTGGCGCCGTGATCGTCACCGTCGAGAACGGGCACACGCACGTCGAGCGCCTGTATCTCGATGTGCTGCGCTGGGAGGCGGTGTCGGTCGATGCATCCGACTGCGTGTCGATCGCGGACCTGTCGCGCAAGATCGGCCAGTCGCTCGAAGCGCTGCTGTCGGTCGACGGTCACGTGCCGCGTGCGGTGCGCGTGACGGTGACCGGGCAGACCCCCGCGCATGGTCTCTTCTTCGGACGCGCGACGCAGCTGCGCGCGGAAGTGCTGAACCAGATCGGCATCATCGGCAACGAGCGGCTCTGGCTCGAGAAGGTCAAGCTCGCGACATCCGCAGCGCACGCCACTGACGCCACGGACGGCGCGAGCGAGCAGCTCGAAGCGCTGGAAGACCTGAAGCAGATCCTCGCGGCGGCGGCGCAGGATCCGGAGTTCATCGCGCTGCTCGAACGCGACCTGCGGCCGTTCGTCGGCAAGGTGCGCAGCGAGGTGAAGGAGGACGCGCCGCTGCTTGCGCTCGCGAGGGCCGGCGAGCTGACGGCGCTGGTGCAGCAGGTCGGTCCCGCGCTGCTCGCGCGTCTGGCCAGGGGGGAGTGAGCGATGCGTATCAAGCAACTCGATTTGATCAAGTACGGCAAGTTCACCGACGAGACGCTGCGGTTTCCGCGGGCGATGAACGATTTCCATGTGATCGTCGGCCCGAACGAGGCCGGCAAGTCCACGATCCGCACGGCCGTATCGGAGCTGCTGTTCGGCATGAAGCTGCAGACGCCGCTCGATTTCCTGCACAGCACGCCGGAACTGCGAATCGGCGGCGTGCTGGAAAGCGGTGCGGGCGAGCTCGCGTTTCATCGGGCGCGCGGCCGCAGTCCGCTGCGCACGCCCGCCGACGAGCGCTTGCCGGACGATTTTCTGGCGGCCGTTCTCGACGGTGCGGGCAAGGAGTTCTTCGAGCAGATGTTCGGGCTCGATCACGGGCGGCTCGTCGAAGGCGGCAGGAGCATTCTCGACGCGTCCGACAAGCTCGGCCAGGTGCTGTTCGAGTCGGCGGCAGGCGTCGGCAGCCTCGGGCCCGTGCGCGAGGAACTCGAAGCGCGCTCGGGCGAGCTCTGGGCGCCGCGGCGCAGCGGCAGCGCGTTTGCGCTGGCCGAGTCGGCTTTCAATGACGCCGTGAGCGAACTGAAGGCGGTGCAGGTCCGCACGCGCGACTGGGTCGAGCGCAAGGAGGCGTGCGAAGCGGTCGAGCAGGAAATCGAGCGCTTGCGTGCCGCACAGCGCGGGCTCGAGTCGCTGCGCTCGAAGCTCGAGCGCGTGCGGCGGCTCGCGCCGTATCTGAAGGAGCTGACGATCAAGGAGGGTGCACTCGCCGAGCTCGGCGACGTCGTCGACATGCCGCCGACGGCCTATGCCGATCTGCTGAAGGCACAGGGCGATCTCGCGGCGGAGCAGAAGGTGCTGGAGGAGCGGCGCGCGGACCTGGCCGCCAAGCGGCAGTCGCGCGATGCGATCGAGGCGGACGTCGACGCGCTGGCACTCGCGGGCGATATCGACGCGCTCGACAAGCTGCGCAGCGCATGCGCGAACCATCGGCAAGACTTGCTGTTGCGCGACGCGGAGGTTGAGCGTCACCTGTCCGCCGCGTTCGGCGCGGCTGCCCAGCTCGGCTGGCCGGCGGACGAAGCGATGCTGCGCGCCGCGCTGCCGAAGGCGCTGTCGCTGAAGACGGTCACCAACCTGCTGCGCGACCACGGCGCGTTGCATCAGGCATTGATCGGCGCGCGCGACGCGTTCGACGAAAAAACGCGCGAGCGCGCGCAGCTGAAGGATCAGCTCGACGGACTGTCGACTGTCGAGGTACCGGACGCGCTTCGCACCGCGCTTGCCGACGCGCAGGGTTTCAGGAACAGCGGACAGCGGGAGCAGGCGCTCGATCGCGAAGTCGCGGCTGCTGCACGTGCACTGGAGTACGCGCTCGACGAGCTCGGGCAATGGCGCCGGCCGGTGGACGTGCTGCGCACGCTCGATCTGCCGTCCACGTCCCGGCTCGCTGCGTTGCTGAAGGAGGACAGCGAGCAGGCGAGCATGGTCGCCGCGGCACGCGAAGCGTTGGAGAGTGCGCGGGAAGAGCTCGAGCGGCTCGAACTGCAGGAGCGGCATTTCACCGAGAGCAACAAGGTCGTGACGACCGCGGACGTGCTGGCGGCGCGTGTGCGGCGCGACGATGCGTGGGGCGACGTCAAGCGCGGGACGGTCGGTGTCGACGCTGGCGCACCGGCTGTCGACGATGCGATCCGCCTTGCGGACGAACTCGTCGATTCCCGGCTCGGCACCACGCAGGCGGCGGCGACACTGCAGTCGCTGCGTCAGCAGGTCGAGTCGTCCCGGGCGAACCTGATGCGAAGGCAGGCTGCACTGAGCGAGCGCGAGCGGGAGCAGTCCGTCAGTCGCGACGCGTGGACGCAACTTGCGGCAGCGGCCGGCGTGCCGGGCATGCCGCTTGCCGACATGAGCGACTGGCTGGCAAAGCGCGACGCGGCGATGACCGCGCAGGTGACGCTCGCCCGTCTGCAACACGAATTCGACGAGACGTGTGCGGCACGCGCCGGGGCTCAGGCGGTGCTGCTTGCGGCGTTGCAAACGGTGTCGCGCGGAAGCGAAGCGGAGGGGCTCGCGGCGCTGGTCGTCGCGGCCGAGTCGTTCGTGCAGTCGGCGGAGAAATCGATCGCGCAGAAGGGCAGTCTCGAGGATCAGGTGCGGCAGGCCGAACGCGGGTGCGCCAGTGCGCAACTGAAGATCGACCACGCGCAGACGGCTTACGACGCATGGCATGCGCAATGGCGGGACGCGTTGGCTGACGCGAAACTCACGTCGAGTGCCGTGACGCTCGCTGCGGCGGAAGGCGCAGTCGAACTGGCGAACACGGTCGCGGCGGAACTTGCCGAAGCGGACGCGCCGCGCAATCGGATCGCCGCGATGCGTGCCGATCTCTCTGCGCTGGAATCGGGCGCGAGCCGGCTCGCCGAAGCGCTCGATCCTGCGTGGCTGACTGGCGACGACTGGCTCGAGGTTGCGCGCAGGCTGACGGTGCGCCTGTCGGCCGCGAAGGAAACCGCGAAAGCGATCGAACGGGCCGACGACGCAATCCGTCACGCGGAGGGCAAGGTCGCGGACGCGGTCGCCACCGTCGCGGGCGCGGACGCGCGGATCCAGCCGCTGCTGCAACTGGCCGGCGTGGGCGCGATCGAAGCGGCGTTGCCGCTTGCCGAGCGCTCCGATCGGCGGCGCGAGCTGCTGAAGGCGATCGGCGGGGCGCAGGAGGCGCTGGTCCGCGACGGCGACGGTCTTTCGCAGCAGGCGATCGCGGCCGAGATCGCGGAGCAGGAGATCGCCGAGGTGCCGGCCCGTCTGGAGTCGGTGAAACAGGAACTCGGCGACGTCGGCAAGCGGCTGAACGAATTCGCGCAGAAGCAGGTGGTGGCCGAGCAGGCGTTCGGCGCGATCAACGGCCAGGCGAACGCGGCCGTGGCCGAGGCGAAGCGGCAGGAAGCGCTGGCATCGATGGGTGATGCGGCCGAACAGTATCTGGAGGCGGCGACCGCGAGCCGGCTGCTGAAGTGGGCGACGGATCGCTACCGCGACCAGAAGCAGGGGCCGATGCTCAAGCGCGCGGGAGAAATCTTTGCGGGGCTGACGCTCGGCGAGTTCGCGCGGCTCACGGTCGATACCGAAAGAACGCCGCCCGCGCTTTCCGCGCGGCGCACGAAAGGCACGGCGGTCGAGGTGACCGGGATGAGCGAGGGCACGCGCGACCAGTTGTTCCTCGCGTTGCGTATCGCGGCGCTCGAACTGCAGCTCGCGAACCGGACTGCGCTGCCGTTCGTCGCCGACGACCTGTTCATCAATTTCGACGACGCGCGTGCGAAGGCGGGGCTCGAGGCGTTGCGGGACCTGTCCACGCGGACGCAGGTGCTGTTCCTCACGCACCACGATCATCTGCTGCCGCTCGTGAAGGAGGTGTTTGGCGAACCGGTCAACGTGGTGGCGCTGCAGCGGGAGCCGGTTGTCGCGTAGGTTCGGGCATCCGGCATCCGGCATCCGGCGTCCGGCGTCCGGCGTCCGGCGTCCCGGTCGCACGGTCGCACGGTCGCACGGTCGCACGGTCGCGGCGGCGCGGCTGCGTGGGCCGTCATCGTGGCGTGCGCGGCATCTGCGAGAATGGGCTGGCACACGGTCGGCCGGACCGGCGGGTCCGGCCACTCAGGGGGTAATCATGAACAAGCTGGTAGCAGCCATTGCGTTTGCGGCGGACAAGCATCGCAATCAACGACGGAAGGACGACGAGGCGTCCCCGTACATCAATCATCCGATCGCGCTGGCCAACGTGCTCGCGAACGAAGCCGGCATCGAGGACGAGCGCGTGATCGTCGCCGCAGTGCTGCACGACACGGTCGAGGACACGGAGACGACCGAGCAGGAGCTGCTGCGCCTGTTCGGCAAGGATGTTGCGGACATCGTGATGGAGGTGACGGACGACAAGTCGTTGCCGAAGGACGAGCGCAAGCGCCTGCAGGTCGAACATGCCGCGCAGATCAGCCGTCGTGCGAAGCTCGTGAAGCTGGCCGACAAGATCTGCAACCTGCGTGACATCGCGAACCGTCCGCCTGCGGATTGGCCGCTCGACCGGAAGCAGGCGTATTTCGACTGGGCCAAGGCGGTCGTCGATCGGATGCGCGGCGTTCATCCGGGGCTCGAGGGCATTTTCGATGCCGCGTACGACGCGCGGCCGTCGGAGTAAGCATGCCGGCGAAGCGGGCGGCGTCCGGCACGGCGCGTGAGCAGGCTGCGGTGCCGGCAATGCACACTGTCGCCGGCGTCGATGTCGGCGGAAACAGGAAGCAATGCGATCTCGTGATCCTGCGCGGCACGTCGATCCTGTATCGCGCCGAGCAGGTTGCGCCGGAGGCGTTGCTCCAGTTGTGTCTCGACCATGAAGTCGTGGCGGTCGGTGTCGATTCGCCGAGCCGGTGGTGGGCCGGCGACGGCCATCGGCCGGCCGAACGCGCACTGGTGAGCGAGCGGATTTCGTTGTTCTCGACGCCGACGCGGGAACGGGCGCTCGCGAATACAACAGGCTTCTATGACTGGATGTTTACCGGCGAACGGGTCTATCGGGCGCTGTCCGACGCGTATCCGCTTCTGAGTGTGCCGCACTATGCGGGCGGACGCGTGTGCTTCGAGACTTATCCGCATGCGATTACGTGTGCGCTGCTGGGCAAGGACGTTGCGTCCGCGAAGCAGAAGGGCGTTCAGCGCAAGCAATTGCTGGCCAGTCTGGGCGTCGATATCAGGACGTTGACCACCGTCGATGCAAGAGACGCTGCACTTTGCGCGTTGACTGCGCAATTCGTGCTGGACGGCCGCGCATCCGCTTATGGGGATGCGGAGGGGGATTCATCCGCGTGCCGATGGTGAGCGCCAGTGACGGCCTTCTTGCACCGTAGCTCGATCGGGGCAGATGCAATCGCTTCGATTCGGTTGACACATGTTCGCGGAACGGCGCCGAATGCTGGCGGGACAGTCAAAGCAGGTCGCGTACCGCGTCGGCATGCTGCGCGCGTTACGGGCGTGCCCTTGAATCGGATCGTCGCATGCGCGTTGCTCAAGGTGAGCTTTTACGGGAAGCGCGCGGATATATGCGCGGCGAACGTATGTGAACGTATGTCGAACCGCTCACGCGGTCGCATCAGACAGGTTCGAGCTGTCGCAGTTGAATTTTCCCGTTGGAGTAACTGACGCCGGGATGCCGGAGTCGTGTCGCCGGCGTGGTGGGGCGGCAGCGCGTCCGGAGTGGCGTTTGCTCACAGCCGGACGGCGGCGCGACCGAGGCTTCAATCGTCGAGAAGCGATTGAGGAACGTCTGCGGGATCAGGATCCTGCGCTTGCTCGTAATGTGCCGCTGCGTCGTCGATCATGACCACGGCCACGTCGATCAGCTCATCCAGGCGCTGCAGCAACGCGTCGCGCCATTCCGCGTCTTCGTCGCGTTCCGGTGTCTTGTCGAGTTGCTCGATGACCGATTCTGCCGTCTGCAAGAACGGGATCGCCTGCTGATAGTTCTCGATGGACACCAAGGCGGCGTTTCGCGCACCGACCAGCCATTCCCGGTAATCGTCTGCCTGGGCGGATTGCCCGCCGATGCGAGGCAACACATCTGAAATGCGTTGCAGCAACGGTGGGACCTGTTCCTCCAGCAACGTGGCACGTTCGCGTAGTGCCGCATATTCGGCGCGGAGGTTTGCTTCGTCGGATTGGGCGGTGCTGTCCATCTTGGGTCGTTGTGCGTGATGCAATCGCCGCATGATACTCGACAGCGCGCACAGTCCTCGTCCCATGGACGGGTTCCTATATGCGGTGACATTTGCAGCATCAGCCTGAAAGCCTCCGTGCGCGGCCGCGCACGGAGGCTCTTTTCAATGATTTAGATATTTACGGGGGCTTTCGAATTTATTTTACAAACCCCCTTGCGCAGGCCGGGGCCGATGCCTACAATCTCGCCTCTTTCGCGCTAACGGCAACGCGGCGCGGGAGAAGGGGAAGCGAAGTTGGTTGAATGTCTGGTTAGACGTTTGGCTGGCGAAGGAAGATGAACCCCGCAGTCGCAACGAGGTAGTAAAAAGTTGTTGACGAACTGCGAAACAGTGTTCATAATCTCATTTCTCTGCTGCTGAAAACGCAGCGCTGCTGAGAAGCCAAGCTTCTCGCAGAAACGCTCTTTAAAAATTAACAGCCGATAAGTGTGGGCGCTTGATGACAGCGAGCCCGGTCCTCGGATCGGGATAGCAAAAGTATCAAGAGTCTCACACTAAAGTAAGTCAGGTTTATGAAGCAATTC